>JASJEK010000076.1 GCA_030064915.1 Xenococcaceae cyanobacterium MO_234.B1 | reverse complement strand
TACAGAAGTGATCTTTGAAAACCCAAAAGCTTACGCTAAAGCATTAAAAAGACTAGCTCGATTACAGAGAGATTTAAGTAGAAAAGTATTTCAATCTCACAACTGGTACAAAGCAAAACTAAAAGTACGATTAGCTCATCGTAAAGTTGCCGATATTAGGTCTAATGCCATTCACCATCTGACTAGTTACCTAGCTAAAAACCACGGCGCGGTAGTCCTGGAAGATTTGAACGTCAAAGGATTAATCAAAAATCGACATCTAAGTCAAGCTTTGTCCGATGCTGCTTTTGGCATGATTCGCACTCAAGCAGAATATAAATGCCAACGCTATGGTACAGAATTAATTCTGGCTGATAGATTCAAACCGAGTTCCCAACTATGTAGCAATTGTGGGCATCGGCAGAAAATGCCTCTGTCAGTTCGGGTTTATAGTTGTCCTGAGTGCGGAATGAAGAAAGATAGAGATTTGAATGCTAGTTTAAATCTTCAATCTCTAGTGGCTGGTTCGGTCACTTTAAGGTCTGTGGATGGGGGAGGACGCGACTTTTGAGGAAACCTCAAAAGTTTAAGTCGTCCGTTGCTGCCGACAGTCCCGTGCGAAGCAGATAGTAAACGCCAAACTAGCTTGTCTAGGTTTGGGTAGGTTTTATGAAGCAGTAAAAGGGATACCTTTCCAAAGCCTGCATATTCTACTTCAAAATCTGACGCCCGGTATCAATTCCGCCATGATTAACCACCGATTATCTGGGGACAACTTTCCCGAAAAGGGCAATTTCTTTGTTTTCTGGGGTCATTGAAGGCTGGTTAGATGTACGGCACATTTGTTCTTGCTAGTTCAAGTGCAAGGGAGTTTCACCAATTTTAGGGCTTTTGGGCCCCCTTAACCTAACTTTTTGGTCGTGCCATAATGTCTGTAACCTTCTTTAGCTCAATGTTTCAAAGTTTTCTAGCTAATCCTATTTAGGAAAGATATATTACCTAAAATATTTGTAGAATGAGCAAAGACTTTTTGATAGTAGAGATTATATTGGAAAAACTATGAACAAAGATATGCTAGCTAACCCTATTTTCAACCCTAATGGGGATGACAGAATTGAGAATCGTTCGATTTGGTTTGGTAACACTACCAATTTAATGCAACTCAATGACGTGCGTTATTCTTGGGCAATTGGATTGTATCAACAAATGCGGGAAAATTTTTGGATTCCGCAAAAGTTAGACTTAACCCAAGACGTAACCGATTATTGGAATCTTACCCCAGAAGAACGTCATGCTTATGATGGGATTTTAAGCTATCTTACTTTTCTAGACTCAATACAAACTTGTAATCTCCCTCACATTAAAAGCTGTATCACTGCGCCAGAAGTAAGTCTGTGTATCGCAGAACAAATTTCTCAGGAGGGAATGCACAATCAGAGTTATCAGTATATCATTGAAACAGTAATTCCCAGCGATCTGCCTGGCAGCCTCGGCGGAAGCCGAGACCGCAGAAATACAGTGTATGAGTTTTGGCGTACTGATAAGGTTTTAGCAGATCGTTGTGAGTTTATTGCCGGACTTTATCAGAAGTATATTGACCTTCCCACAGAAGAAAATTATTTCGTTGCTTTACTGGCAGACTATTTACTGGAGGGGATGTATTTCTATAACGGGTTCATCTACTTCTATAACCTCGCTTCTCGGATGTTAATGCCAGGGAGTGCGGATATTTTCAAGATGATTAACCGCGATGAATTAAGCCATGTCAGACTTTATCAAAAACTGCTTCCTGAAGCGATGCGCTTATTCCCTCATTCTGTCGAACAAATTTACGAAATGTTTGACCGCGCTGTAGAACATGAATGTCGTTGGACAAATCACATTGTGGGGGACAATGTCCTTGGTATCACCGAAGCTAGTACGGAACAATATACTAAGTATATGGCAAATACTCGCTTACGGGCGATCGGCTTAGACCCTCTATATACTGATGGGAAGTATCAAAAGAGTCCTTATAAGCATTTAGAAAGATTTTCTGATACTAAAAAAGCAGGACATACTAAAGCGAACTTCTTTGAAGCTGGAGTTACTAGCTATGTTATGTCTTCTGGTATCAGTGGTTGGGACGAGATTTGACACTCCCACCAGTAAGCTCCTTACGTCACTGTACTGGGGGATTCTTGGTTCAACGAGTCTCCGTTAGACGACAGGATTCCTCCAACCGCCCAAGAGGGAGTCTCTCCCCAAGCGTAAGTTCCCGTATGCCCTGCGGTACTTAGTCCTTTTTTAAGAATATTGACACTGGCTGCAACGTCTCTATCTTCGGTATATCCACATTTACAAGCATGGGTGCGAGTTGATAGAGATTTCTGTATTCTTGCTCCACAGACAGGACAATCTTGAGATGTGTAATGAGGTGGAACAGCGATAGTTATCTTATCGAACTTCCACCCAAAATATTCAATCCAGTTGCGGAACTGCGTCCAGCCAGCATCAGATATTGATTTCGACAATCTACGATTTTTTACTAGATTCCTAACATTTAAGTCTTCGTAAACGATGCAATCATTAGAAGCACATACGCACCTTGCTAACTTCACAGCATGGTCTTTACGTTGCCTACTTACTCTTAAATGTTGTTTGGCGTATTGCCGTCTAGCTTTATGGTAATTGTTTGATTGTCTTTGTGAGGGGCTGTGGGCTGAATTTACTTCAGCCCCTTGTAAGCCCCGTCCTTTACGGTATTTAACTGACTTTCTTCTATTTAAACGGTTTAGTTTTTGTTCGCTTTTACGATAGAATCTAGGGTTTTCTTCTGTGTAACCGAATGAATCGGCATAGAAGTATTTAAGTCCCATATCTAAGCCAATAGCTCTACTCGTAGGCTGCATATCTTCCTTGACTGCGATAGATATACAAAACTGACAATAATACCCATCGGCACGACGAACAAGTCTTATTCGTTTAATTTGTTCTGGTTGATAGAAATAGATATCTCTTGAACCAACTAACTTGACTCTACCAATATTATTTTTATCGGTAAAGGTAATATGCTTTTTGGTTTTTTCGTCTAGCTTCCACCCAGATTGTTTGTATTCAACCGAACGAGAATGTTTTTTAAACTTTGGAAATCCTTTTTTGCCTTGAATTTTCTTTTTACAATTATCAAAGAAACGACTTATAGCACTCCAAGCTCGTTCAGCAGATGATTGTCTAGCAGTAGAGTTTAATTTATTAGCAAAACTATATTCTTTAGCTATGACTCGACAATACTTATTTAGGTCATATTTATTAACCCCCTTGTTGTCTAGCCAATAGCGCAAAGCTTTGTTTCGGACAAACTGACCTGTGCGTATAGCTTCGTCAATCGCCCGATATTGATATTGTTTTGCTTTGATTTTATACTCTAAAACAATCATATATTTATGCTATCATACTTAATACAAAATATTAATGCTACTCGCTGTTTTTTTTGTCAAAATTCATCTTATTGGTAAAACTTTGAGCGGGTTTAGCGATGCTAAACTTAAATCGCCCTCGTTTGTACCGAGAGTCTTCTTTTGACATTAAAGATAAACCACATCCATCTTGAGAACTTTTAGTGATCCCATTTCCCCAAATCAACACCCCAGTTGTTAAGTCAAAAGTTACAGACGGGAAATTTCACGTCTGTAAAGAAGTCACAAGTATCAACAATTAGCTATCAACAATTAACCACTAACTATCAATAACTTCTTCTGTTTTCTTGCGATTCCGACTAATTTCGTTTAATAGATGCACCATCTTATCACCTCTTTCTAGAGAACGATCTTCGAGGAAAGTTACTTCAGGAGTGCGTCTGAGACGAATTCGATGACCTAATTCTTTTCTGACAAAAGCTTCGGAAGAGCGCAAACCTTCCATGGTTTCTTCTCTAGCTTCTTCTGTGCCATAAATACTAACGAATATTTTGGCGTGTTGCAGATCCCCAGACAAATCTACATCGGTAATACTTACCATTCCAGCACCAACTCGGTCATCTTTGATGCCATTGAGTAACATTTGGCTGACTTCTCGTTTGATTAGTGAAGCTACACGAGACACACGACGACTATTAGCCATAACCCTTCCTCCCTACTACCGATCTCAATTGTAACCATATATTGGAGTATATATTATAGATAGCTTCACTGATATTTAATTCTTGCTTCTTGGAAGCGACGGAGGACTTCGGCGAGGCGATCGCAATCGGCAATAAGACTCACTCTCACATATCCTTCTCCTGCTTCCCCAAAGGCATTACCAGGAGTAACTACCACTCCTGTATTTTGTAGTACATCCAGAGCAAATTCCGTAGAGCCTTGACCCACAGGAGTTTTAACCCAAAGGTACATAGTAGCTTTAGAGGGGGGTATATCCCAGCCTAATTCCCCTAAACCTTTAATTAAAAAGTCTCTGCGAGTACGATAACGGTCTTGGACTTCTTTAATATAATTATCAGGGAGTTGCAGGGCGGTTTCGGCTGCTTTTTGAATTACGGCAAAGATACCGTAATCTAAATTGGTTTTGAGAGTACGCAAACCCTGAATAATATCAGAATTGCCTACGACAAAGCCAACGCGCCAACCAGCCATATTATAGGTTTTAGAGAGAGTATGAAACTCAACACCCAGTTCTTTCGCCCCAGGAATTTCTAATAAACTGGTGGGTTGATAACCATCAAAAGCTAATTCTGCATAGCATAGATCGTGAACTAATAATATTTCGTAGTGACGGGCAAAAGCCACCACTTCTTCAAAAAATTCTCTGGGAGCAGTAGCCGTAGTGGGGTTATTAGGATAATTAAAGTAGAGTATCTTGGCTTTTTGGGCTACTTCTTCAGGAATGGTACTTAAATCAATTAGCCAGTCTTGTTCTGCTTTGAGATTGATACTGTATATTTTACCCCCTGCAATTAAAGGGCCTCGGAAATGAGCCGGATAGGAAGGACTGGGAACAAGGATAATATCTCCAGGGTTAATATAAGCTAAAGCTAAATGCCCTAAACCTTCTTTTGAGCCAATTAGAGGTAAAGCTTCACTGTCAGGATCCAGTTCGACCCCATAGCAACGTTTGTACCAATTAGTGATAGAAGCTCGAAAACTCGCTGTACCTTCAAAGGGTGGATAACCATGATTTTGGGGATTAGATAAGGCTGCGATCGCAGCGTCAATTACAGGTTGGGGTGCAGCACCATCAGGATTACCCATACCCAAGTCTATTAAATCTAGACCTTGTTCTCTGGCACGGGCTTTAAGTTCGTCTAAACGGGCAAAAACATAAGGGGGTAGTGCGCTTAAGCGATTAGCGCGGGTAATCCAATTCACACTCATGGTCATAGCGACTAGTTGACGTAGCCTCCAATTGTCTCATTGCAGTATAGGTTTTTGTCAATAGTAGTTCATTAATTTCCTCAATTAACTACTATATATCTCTTACCAAAATAAATTAGTAATCCAAGTAGAGAGTTTTTCCCTTTTCCCTTTTTGTTAAATAATTATGGCTAATTAAAGAAAATTAAAGATTCTCTGGCAGGATTGGCATTCAGAATAATGATGATTGGATTTTTATCTTAAACGCAATTATGTCACAAGCAACCATAGAATCAATACTTCAAGAAAAACGCTTATTTAACCCTCCAACAGAGTTATCCCAAAATGCCCAGATTAAAAGTATCGCAGAGTATCAGCAACTATACGATAAAGCCGAAGCCGATCCAGCGAGTTTTTGGTCAGAATTAGCAGCAACAGAATTACATTGGTTTCAGAAGTGGGATCGAGCTCTTATTTGGCAACCCCCTTTTGCCAAATGGTTTGTCAATGGCAAAATTAATATTTCCTACAACTGCTTAGACCGCCATCTCGCTACCTGGCGCAAAAATAAAGCAGCCTTAATTTGGGAAGGTGAACCAGGAGACTCTCGCACTCTCACCTATGCCCAACTCCATCGGGAAGTTTGCCAGATGGCAAATGTCTTAAAAGACTTAGGAGTCAAAAAAGGCGATCGCGTAGGGATATATATGCCCATGATTCCTGAAGCTGCGATCGCAATGCTGGCTTGTGCTAGAATCGGTGCGCCTCACAGTGTCGTATTTGGCGGATTTAGTGCCGAAGCTTTAAAAGCCCGTCTGCAAGATGCAGAAGCTAAAGTAGTGATTACTGCTGATGGAGGTTTTCGCAAAGATAAGATCGTACCCCTAAAACCTGCGGTAGATGAAGCACTTAAAGATAACGCTGTCCCCAGTGTAGAGAAGGTACTGGTAGTGCAACGCACCAAGCAGGATATTGAGATGGTATCAGGGCGGGATGTTTGGTGGCACGACTTACAACCAAGTGCATCCGCAGATTGTCCAGCCGAACCCATGGACAGCGAAGATATGCTATTCATTCTTTACACTAGCGGTACGACAGGGAAGCCCAAAGGAGTGGTTCACACTACAGGAGGATATAACCTCTACACCCACATAACTACTAAGTGGACATTCGATCTTAAAGATACCGATGTATACTGGTGTACCGCCGATGTGGGTTGGATTACAGGACACAGTTACATCGTATATGGTCCTCTTTCCAATGGTGCAACTAGCTTAATGTATGAAGGTGCGCCCCGCCCTTCTAATCCTGGTTGCTTCTGGGATGTGGTAGAAAAATACGGCGTAACCATATTCTATACTGCACCTACAGCAATTCGGGCTTTTATCAAGATGGGAGACAAGCACCCCTTAGCCCGCGATCTTTCTTCTCTCCGCATTTTAGGGACAGTAGGAGAACCCATCAACCCCGAAGCTTGGATGTGGTATCACAAGGTTATTGGTGGGGAACGTTGTCCAATAGTAGATACTTGGTGGCAAACAGAAACAGGGGGATTTATGCTGACTCCCTTACCTGGGGCGACTCCTACTAAACCAGGTTCAGCTACTTTTCCTTTTCCTGGGATTTTAGCAGATGTCGTCGATTTAGAAGGTAATCCTGTTGGTACTAACGAAGGCGGTTATTTAGTAATTAAGCATCCTTGGCCCAGTATGATGCGGACTGTGTATAAAAACGAAGCACGCTTTCGTCGTACCTATTGGGAGTATATCCCCCCAAAAGACGGTAAATACCTCTATTTTGCAGGAGATGGAGCGAGAAAAGACGAAGATGGTTACTTCTGGGTCATGGGTCGCGTTGATGATGTGATGAACATCTCAGGACACCGTTTGGGGACAATGGAAGTAGAATCAGCTTTAGTATCCCATCCCGCAGTCGCAGAAGCAGCAGTAGTCTCTCGCCCCGATGAAGTTAAAGGGGAAGATATCTATGCTTTTGTCATTTTAGAAGGCTCTTATCAATCTAGTGATGAACTGAAAGCCGAACTTAAACAACACGTAGTTAAAGAAATTGGTGCGATCGCTAGACCAGGGGAAATCCGCTTTACTGATGCCTTACCTAAAACCCGTTCTGGTAAGATTATTCGTCGTTTCTTGCGGAATTTAGCAGCAGGAGAAGAATTAGTGGGCGATATCTCGACGATGGAAGACCTCAGTGTCTTAGATAAGTTGCGTGAAGGTTAATTAGTTATTTGGGATGGGTGTAAGACTCATCCTAATTGGACTTCAATTCTAATAGAGTTTCAGGAGGATAGTTGTTACTACCAAAATCTTGCGGTTTCCAAACTACTATTGGCTTATTAGCTTTTTATTTTCTGGGTTCCAAGCAACAGATGCAACTTCCTGATTCTCCAGCGCTAAGCTAGTCAACACCAAGTTTGCTAGTTAAGACTGACGGGAAGATGGGGTGACAGGGAGACGGGGAGAGGGTTTAAAGATTTGTTTTCTGATTTATGAATATGCAAGTTAAATGTGGATTAGCTTATAAGTTCTCGCCACCACCAGACAATTCTCATTATATATACAATAGTCATAGAAGTTGATTGTTGCTAGAAGGAGTTCGAGTATGTATAAAAAAATCTTAGTTGCTATAGATAGCACCGAACTCAGCCGACAAGCATTTGAACAAGCCTTATCCTTAGCTAAGGCTTTTAATGCTAATCTGCATTTAATTCATGTCTTATCCCCTCTACAAACAGAATATCAAGATACCGCTTCTTTGGCTTTTAGTGGTGCTTATTATCCTGATGAGACTCTAGATGAAGTACTCAGGGAAAGATGGGCGAATTTAGAAAAAATAGGATTAGAATTATTACGATCGCTTTATGAGGAAGCAACTAGAGAAGGGGTAGCTACAGAGTTTACGCAACAAATTGGTCAAATAGACCAAGCAATTGTAGAATTTGCCAAAAATCAAAATTCAGATTTATTGGTTGTGGGTAGTCACGGAAGAAAAGGTTTAAGCGAATTCTTCCTTGGTAGTGTTAGCAACTATGTTTCTCATCATGTCAATTGTTCAGTTTTATTAGTACATCAGCACGAAACATCGGATACACCAGAAACAGAAGCAGAGGTGTCACTGAATCAGTAAATAAAGCCCTAAACTGAGAAAGATTAAGGCAAGAGTTAACCAGTCTCCCCATCGCACATATAAAGTCTGAGTTTGTCGCAGGTATATAGTACCTGAGTGTATTTGATACTGATTTATTTGCGATCGCCAGATGGTATTACCATGAGGATCGACAATAGCAGAATAACCCGTATTGGTGGCTCTGGCAGCCCAGCGATCGCTTTCTATCGCCCGTAATACATCTTGGGCGTGGTGTTGGGCAGGCATCGTGTTACTATAATGAGCATTATTGGAAGCAGTAATGATAAACTGTCCCCCCTGTTTGGCTTGACGGCGAAAGTGTTGAGAAAAAGCCGACTCATAACAAATTCCCACAATAGCTTGTCCCCAGGGTGTGTTAAATATTTGATTGGGTTTTCCTGGTATTAAATTGGCTTGTAAAGGGGATAGGCGATCGATAATTTTGCCAAAAATAGCTTGTAAAGGGATATACTCTCCGAGGGGTACTAATTTAGATTTATCGTAGCGACTGTAAGTTTTTCCTTCTCCTGTGAGAGTAAACAAACTATTAGTAAAACCTTGTTCTATCGTACCAAATGCACCAACCCAAGCAGGAACTTTATACTGTAATACTGTTTGATAAAATTCACTATTGTTAGTAATATTTTGCCAGTAAAAAGGTAAAGCTGTTTCGGGAGTGAGAACCACATCAACTTGCTGTTGGGCTAATCTTTTATATCCTGTAGTGTAACCTGCGATCGCGTTGCGGAAACCTTCGGGATAAAGTTTAATTTCGTTGGGTATATTTCCCTGAATAATGCCAACTTTAAGAGCATCAAGATTGTTAGAAGCAATCGGTAATTGATAGAGATAAAATCCTAGACTATGAATACTAATTACCAGTAAAAGAGGAATAGTGAATAAGATAATCTTTTTGGTAGTTTGTTTAAAATACTTGCTTAATAATAAAGCTTCTGCCCACAAGCCATTAACTAAAACAATAGAGGCAGTGATAGTATTAAAACCTGATATTTTACTGAGTTGCAAAATAAATAAATTATCAGGACTTTGAGTATAGGCTAAACAACTCCACCACAAAGGGGTATAACTCCAAAGAGTTTCTAACACACACCATAAGGTTACTCCTATTAATACTCTAAATATTAATACTCTAAATATTAATACTCTAAATAGTGAGTAATAAATATTGGCTTTATAAGTAACTCTTTTTGTAATGAATTTAAAACTAATTCCCCAAACAACAACTAAAGCAGCACCCCAAAGAGTAATAAATAACCAACAAAAAAGGGCGATACCAATACTAGCTAACCAAGGTACTCCCATCCAAGTCATGGGATGAATACCAGTAATCCAAAATAAAGCTAGACCATGATAACCACAACCCCAAGCCAAACTAAGTAATATTATTTTTTTATAAGATGTAACTAAAAACAGCGATCGCCATAAGGGAATTAAAGCAATCCAAGCTAACATCCATAAGCCAAATGGTGCTGGGCATAAACCCATTAAAACCCCACTAAACAAGGATAAAATTATACCCATCTGAGACTGTTTTAATTTAAGTAGGGACAATTCATGAATTATCTGATGAACTATCCCTAAATTTGCATTATTCAATTGTTAGAGATTCTAGGACTAATTCTTGAAACTGTTCTCGAACCTCTTCTAGTTGCTCTTCTGTTCTAACAGACTCCAGCTTAGTTTTTAAAGTCAAACCCTGATCTGCCAAAATTTCGTATCCTGCAAGACTTTTTTCCAGGAGAAATACATTGATATTTAATTGAACGAAAACTGTGATAATTCCAAGAATAAAAATAATCCATCTTTTGTAAGGAATATCCAATACTCCAAGACCTAACAATGTTATAAAGATCGTCATAATAATTGTAGCGATCGCAGATATACTATGGGAGATTTCGCTCTTGGTTTTTTCAGATTCCCATTCTTCGTATTTCTCATTAATTTCCTCTTCTAGAGATTTCTTGGCTTCTTCAAAGGAAAATTCTGCTTCAGGTTCTGCTGCTTCTTCCTCAGCGGATTCTTCAGGTTCTGCTGCTTCTTCCTCAGCGGATTCTTCAGGTTCTGCTGCTTCTTCCCCAGCGGATTCTTCAGGTTCTGCTGCTTCTTCCTCAGCGGATTCTTCAGGTTCTGCTGCTTCTTCCCTAACAGATTCTTCAGGTTCTGCTGCTTCTTCCCGTCGTTCTTCAGTTTCCTCCTGGGCTAAAATTAGTCTCTGATTTGTTTCCTTTGCCAAAGCACTATCAGTAACAGAGTGTCCTATAGGTAACCATGCTGGACTTAGGAGCATTATCATAACAGTGAACATAAATGCTGTTAAAGTAAGATTGCCGAATCTATTCCAGTGGCTCCATCTTAACCATTGTCCTGGTTTATAGTTACTATTGATTTTTGCTTTCAGTCCTTTCTTTTTTTTGAGGGAAAAATCTTGTCGGTTGTTCTGATTCATAATCACTCCTCACACTTTGATTTCAGATTTTGAGGTTTTCCATATTTATAGTTAGTGAGAACCGCTATATTATTTCATGGATTGAAATTTTACGCTAATGCACACGACTTGGCAATTTTGACCCTTGGTTAACCAGGAATGGTCGTTTGAACCCAAGCCACAAGTGCTGAAAGCCTGATTCTTTCGTGATTGCTCATTGAATTTTGCCAAGTCGTGTAATGCAAATTCTGGCTACCGACTTAAAGCGAGACACGCTGGTTGAGACGCTTGTGGTAGGTGTTAGGTAGGGCTGAACGGTGGTGCAGTCGAATGGTGGTAGTCGTTCAAGATGAATCTTGAACGGCGAGGCTTGTATTCCTCACAAGGGTTGGTTTTTTACCTTAGCAGGATAAGCGTTGGGAGATGCTTGTAAAGGCTAAGCTAGGACAAATTCGTTTCATTTGTTTTGTAAGATCCTTTCTAGGACCAATCTCTACTACTTCTTTTATGCCTTGGTTTGCTATCGAGATGGAAATAGCTCTCCACTTTACTGGCTGAAATATTTGCTGAATTAAGCTTTTCTTTAACCTAGCTGTATCTACTGTAGGAACTAGTTCTGTACTAGATAGTACTGGAATTTCGAGGGAGTCAAAGGAAATAGAATCTAGAATCTGCTGAAACTCTGCTGCTGCTGCTGCCATTAGGGGGGTATGAAAAGCACAACTCACATTTAAGGGAATAACATACTTGGCTTCAACCTTAGCTAGCAAGGATTCTACTGCTTTACAAGTTCCAGAAATAATGGCAACAGTTAAATCATCATTCCCTCGCCATACATTAGGAGTATGCAGAATTTGTTGTTCTAGTTGGTCTGGCTCAAACCCAATTAGAGCAACCATCTTTCCTTTAGGAGAGCAGCTCATTAATTCCCCTCGACGTTTAATTAGGTACAACCCTGTTTCAAAGTCAAATGCTCCTGCCGTATACATAGCTGCATATTCTCCCAGACTATAGCCAGCCACTAACTTAGGTTTAGATCCTTCCTTTCTCATTAGCTCAGCCAGAATGGTTTCGACAACGTACAAACAGGGCTGGGTGTAGAGGGTACAATATAGTTTATCTTTGTTTTGACACACTTTAGGAACAGACCAGCCTAAAATTTGCTCAGCTTGTTGAAATCTAGCTTTAGCAAAAGGGTCAGCAAGTAAATCTAATCCCATACCCACCTTCTGAGAACTTTGTCCTGGAAAGACCCAAGCAATGTTATCTTTAGTTTTTTGAATATCTAAGCTTTCCATTAGAAATTTTGGACAAGAATCAATTCCAACAATTCTTTAAAGATTAGACAACAGCCCCATGTATAACTTGTTAAAAATAGTTAATTTTAATTTTATTATAGGCTTACAGAAATAAAATTTTCCATAGGTCCAAAAGATCAAAATGCTTTATTTACTTGGCTCAACTTGTAAAGTTTAAACATCATGGCTAATACTTAATATACTCACATATTACAAAAGAAGACACAAAAAATACACAGCAATATATTTTTATATATTTACTACTTCTTTACTTTAGTTTGTATATTATGTGCTTCCAATTATTTACAATAATATGGTATGTATTAAGACAAAGTTATATATCTAACAAATATCGAGAAGTGTTATTTCTGAACAGTTTACGATTCAAGATGCCTCTAGTAGTTTTACTAGGTGTGGTTCCACCAATGTTAGGGGCTATCTTTTTTGCTAGTTACCGTGCTGACTTAAGACTTCGCCAAGAGGCTCAAGAAAATATAGCATTTAAAGCTAAGATTTTGGCTAACGGAGTATCCTGGTGGAATGAAATGAATGTCTTAACTCTGAAACAAATGAGTCAGCAAGCCGATATAGTTAGCATGGCTCCAGAGCGACAAAAACCAGGGCTGAAGAATTTGGTTAAAACTCACAACAATCTCTATTTAGCCAGCACAACTGACCGAGAAGGTTGGAATGTGGCTCGTAGTGATGATGGCAAACCCCTATATTATGGAGACCGTCCCTGGTTTTTAGGAGCAAGAGCAGGTAAGGACATCACCTACCAAAGTATTATCAGCCGTACCATCATGAAACCAGCCGTCTGTATGGGAGCTCCGATTCGGCCAAAACCATCGGAAATTGCAGGTGTCATGATGTTGTGTACGGAGCTTTCAGCTCTGGCAAAGCAAATAGGTGAGCTTCAATTTGGTAAAACTGGTTATGCCATCTTAGTGGATCAAACTGGTAAAGTATTAGCTCATCCTAACTCAGCTTTCCTCTCTGGCACGGAATTGAAAGACTTAAGTAAATATCCACCCGTCACAAATATCTTGGAAGGTCGCGGTGGTTTATTTTCCTTTAAAAACGAGGAAGGCATCGATTGGGTTTCCTACGGCATTTCCCTGGAAAATGGCTGGAAAGTTGCTATTATCCAGCAAGAAGCCGAGTTTCTGCAAAATGAACAAGAATTCCTGAGTTTAGCCTATTTGGTTGCCTTGGTAGCTCTGATAGCTGTAATTGGTTTGACTGGGCTATTGGCTAATCATCTGATCCGACCGATTAGCCAACTGACTACAGCAGCGAAGGCGATCGCTAATGGTCAATTAGATAGGAGAGTAGAAATTGAGCGTCAAGATGAGCTAGGGTCTCTTGCCACATCTTTTAATCAGATGGCAAAACGCTTGAAAACCTCATTTAGGGAGCTAGAATATCGAGTTAGAAAACGGACTGCTGAACTCAGCAAAGCTAAAGAAGCGGCAGAGCATGCTAATCAAACCAAAGACAGATTTTTAGCCCGCATAAGTCACGAGCTGCGTTCTCCTCTCAACAGTATTATTAGCTATGCAACAATACTTCAGGAACAGAGCGAATTAACGCCCTATCAAGCCAAGGGATTAAGAGTAGTTAAAGAAAGCGGAGTCCATCTATTAACCTTAATTGAAGACATTTTAGATTTCTCTAAAATTAAAGTCAGTAAGATAGAACTCCATCCCACTTACCTAAACTGGCAGTCCTTCTTGGATGGAATAACTGGTATGGTTGAGACGTGGGCACAAGAAAAACAAATTATGTTTGAGTGCGAAATTAGGGGCAACGTAGCCACTGCCATTTGGGCAGATGAGAAAAGGCTGCGACAGGTGTTAATTAATCTGTTAAGCAATGCTATTAAATTCACTGAGCAAGGTAAGGTAACCCTGAGAATTACCGTCCTCAATGAAACAGAAGGAGTTTCCCCTACTACCCCTTTTCCCCAACAAAAACTTCGCTTTTTAGTTATCGATACAGGTATCGGGATAAGCCCCGAAAATCTAGAGAAAATTTTTCAACCTTTTGAACAAGTTGGTCTTTCTGAGCAGGCAGCAGAGGGTACAGGTCTAGGGTTGGCTATCAGTAAACAACTAGTTGAAATAATGGGAGGTCAACTAAAAGTCAAGAGCCAAATAGGCATCGGCTCAACCTTTTGGTTTGACCTCAGCTTACCTATGGCGCACATTCTTCCAAAAGCACAAGAGAACGGAACAGTAAAAGCATTAAGTCCCAGTGGTAGGAAAGGTAAAATTCTCATAGTGGACGACAAAGAAGAAAATCATTTTGCTTTGCTCAACATACTCAACCCCTTTGGCTTTGAGATAGTCTGTGCCACCAATGGTAAGCAAGCACTGGAAGTAGCCCCTTCTGTTCGACCAGACCTAATCTTGCTCGATCTATTTATGCCGGTCAAAACTGGCTTTACATTAGTCCGAGAACTGCGAAAAATACCAGAATTTGATACCATTCCAATTATTTTGATATCAGCTAGTAGCTATGAGGTAGTAAAGAAAGCAAGTCATAATCTTGGCTGCGAGGGCTTTCTGACTAAACCCATTGACGAGGAAAAATTATTCAATTTGCTCAAAGAGTATGGTATGTTGCCAGAGCATACCAATTCTTGACCATAGCCCCTTAGGGGCAGAAGTCAAAAGTCATCCGAATTCCGAATTCCGCCCCTCACGTTGGTCAACCTGCCCGTCTAGAGGGGGTAACTCATAGGACTACGATAGAGGGGGAATTCTCAGCCTTAAAGGTTAAAACATACCCTAAATAGCATAGGGAAGGGAAGGTATATTTTGCTCCTGACCCATAATTGTTTTGAGTACGGCAAGAAATTCCTGTTCGATATAAGGTTTGCTTAAGTAAGCACTAGCTCCTAACTGCATTGCTAACTGGCGATGTTTATTGTTGCTACGAGATGTGAGCATAACTACAGGGATTTGAGAGAATCTTGGATCTTGGCGTAGTTGATTAAGAAACTCGAAACCATTTAAATTGGGCATTTCGAGATCGCTAACAATCAACTCTATCTGAGAATTTTGTTGTAATAGTTCAATTGCTTCCCAGCCATCCCGTGCTTGCAAAACTCGATAGCCCACTTTTTGTAAAGTTAGAGCCAAGGTTCGTCGCATCATAGTAGAGTCATCGACAGCCAATACTGTGGGAACTCGAACAGTTTTAACTGTATCTGTTAATGAATTTTGGTTGGTGTTGGTTGTTGATGAAGTCAGACTGGGTTGGGTAGCTATTTTGGCTTGCTTTTGCTCCTGAACATAAGCGAGTAAAGCAGCAGCATCAATCGCGGGAAGTAAACTACCATCCCCCAAGACGGTACAACCGTCAATATAGCTAGGAGGAGCGAGGGCTCCCACCAAAGGTTTAATTACCAGTTCTTGTTCCTCGCTGCAACCTTCGATTTCTAAAGCAAAATTCTGCTTTTCTCCGCGAACGATCAAAACCGTTACTCTTCCTGGTTCTGGCTCTGATAGGGCAACACAAATCTTACTCTTCGGTTTTACCGATACGGGATAATTGTACTCCAGTAAATCTTTCAGTCGATAAACTGGCAGCAGTTTTTCCCGCCAAGAGAAAACTCGTTGCTCCCCTAGCTCCTTAATTTGGTCAGTTTTGGGCAAGATAACTCCTTCAATACTGGCAGCAGGTAAAGCTACCAATGTTGATTCCACCGAGCAGACTAACAATTTAGCGACTGTCAGGGTTAATGGCAGACTTAGAGTAAAGGTTGTTCCTTCTCCTGGGGAGGAAGATACTTTCACAGTTCCTTTTACTGCTTGCAGTTGAGAACGGACAACATCTAGCCCTACTCCTCGTCCAGAAAGTTCGCTAACCCGATCCTTAGTGGAAAATCCTGGTTCAAAAATAAAGTCTAATAACTGCTCTTTGGTAGTTCTTGCTAGTTGGTCGAGGGACAACCAGCCCCGTTCAAGTGCCCGCTGAGCAATTTTTTCTATATCCAAACCTCGACCATCATCACTGACCTCAATCAGAGTACGATTGCCTCGATGAGCAGCGCTAATTTCAATTGTACCGGTTTCGGGTTTGCCCTGTTCCCGTCTAATTTCTGGTGATTCTATGCCGTGATCAAAAGCATTGCGAAGTAAGTGCAGTAGAGGGTCATGGAGTTTTTCCACCATGCCTTTATCAACCAAAACTTCGGTTCCTTTCATCTTCAAGTTAACAGGTTTTTGATACTTGAGGGATAAATCTCGTAAACCACGAGGAAACCGGTTAAGCACTGTTTCTAGAGGTAGCATCCGCGCCCACATCAGCTCATCTCGCAATTGAGACAGGGTTTGCTGCTGGTGCTTAATTGTCCGATCTGACTGTCTAGTCAAGAGAGCGACATCCTCAACCACTTCTTCCAACTGCATCATTTCTTCCAGGACTCCCTGTATTGAGGAATGCATATTCCCATAGCGATCCATTTCTAGGGAGTCAAAATTTGTTAGCTCCTGATTTTGACCCTGCTCTAATCGAGCGACTTCCTCTGTTAGAGTAGATTTTGGTTGAGGTGTTAGTTCAGAGTTGATTGGTGCTACTATCATCTGGTCTGATAGTGTCTGAAATTGGCTAATTAATTGCTGAAGTTGATCTATTCGCTGCTGAAGTTTTCGCCCAATTCTCTTGAGTTGCTCGTGGCGGAGCGTCATACTATTGCGGTTAATGACCAGTTCGCCCACCAAATTATTCATCTTCTCCAATCGATTTAAATCTACTCTTACTTTCAAGTTGTTAGTAGGTCCTAATTGAGCTGGCAAGCTGGAGCGGTTTTTTTGGCTTCCTTGTTCCTCAATAGAGGGTTTTGGGACAAACTGATTATTCTCAGGTGTGGTTTGGGGACTTGGCTGAGGTGACTGAGATGATATTAAACTAGTTACTGTTTCTATAGTTTCTATCTCTTCTAGTTCTGGGTTAGGAGAGATTACCACAGCCTCTGAGGGAACTTCTAGAATTGTTGGGGTCTCTGTTTCAGGTAAGAGATGCTCGAAATCCTCTAAAGAAATAACTGTTGGTGTTTCCGTTAACTGGGGAGCTTGAGCGATAGGGAGAGTGCTGTCAGAGCCAAGAGGGCTGTAAGCTCCTGGAACTCCTCTGACTTCGTCAATCTGCTCTTGTTGTGTGTTTTGTGAGAATGCTGCTAGTGCAGCGGAGGGACTGCCTCCTTGAGTGCGATCGCCTGCCATTACTGCTTCTTTAGCAGCCTGAAAGTCAGCTAATGCTAAAGGAAGAATTTGTAAAGCTTGCTCAGGATGATGAGCAAGAGCATCTATAACAGCTTTCGCGATCGCTCCAAATCCGGGCAAATCCAAAATTTCGGCAAATCCAGCGAAAACTTCAGCTTGGGTCTGCAATTCTTTTGCTACTTCGTAGTCTTGGGGATTAGCTGCCACTGTAGCCAAGCATTCTATTCCCTGAGCTACATCCACTTCAAAGATAGACGAGAGCATATCTATTCCCAGGTCAGTGGAGCTAGGAATATAGTTATCCGCCTCCTTTAATGCATCTCCTAGTAGTTCTTCAATTCTCGTAAGTATAGGCTCAGCAGTGGCCAAAGCTAATTCTTGATCGAAGTTCCCTTCCCTAATCTGTTGTTCTAGAGGCTCTCTCAAGCAGTCATAAGCTTGCAGCAGCAAACTTTCTAACTCAGTATCTATTTCTGTTGTGTCACAGCAAAGTCCCCTAAAGATACTTTCTAAACGATGGGCTATAGTTTTGATTGCATCCAGACCCACGGTAGCAGCACCGCCCTTAATTGAGTGAGCAGCTCGCATTAAATCGTGAATTGTGGCAGAACTAGGCTCCTGTGTAAACTGTAGTAACCCTGCTTCGATTATCTGCAAAAGCTCTGGAGCTTCTTCGAGGAAAAATTGATAGGTTTGGTCGCGAATTTCTGGGTCGATCATAGTTCAATTGAGAAACACTAAAACACTAACTATAAGAGTAAAATTCTTGGACAGATAAGGCTCAATTTGTCCAAGATGTAATGGCAAAAAACGATAATAAAAGTACCTGTGTCAGTAATAGTAAAAAGAAATTGCGCATCCGCCTATTTCTGCGCTGAATACGGTTGATACTAATTTCCAGCATTTGAAAATTAGTATCGAATTGTTGAGCTTGTCTATGTCTAATTTGAGAGTTCATAGTGAATCAATTCTCTAACTGATATCAGGACATGACATGGTTGAATTGGGAATTTTTTTCTAGCTACTACACCTTAAATTGACTAACACTTGCCTGTAGCTCCTCAGCTACCGTAATTAATTCTTTAGTAGAAGTAGATACTTGAGTTGCATCTTTTGAGGTTGTGGTTGCCATCCCTGCTACTTCAGCGATAGTTTGGGTGATTTCCTGACTAACTTGAGACTGCTCAATTGTTTCATAAGCGATTTTGGTAATCCGACTGTCCACTTGTTTACTAGAACTAGCAACTTGATTAAGACTTTGACGGGTTTCAGCTACTAATTTGGTGCCGATGACTACTCGCTCAGTTCCTTCTTCCATCGCTTGAGCTACCTCTTTGGTGTCTAGTTGGATGCTGGCTACTATCTTTTCAATTTCAGTAGTTGCTTCCGCTGATTGCTGCGCCAAAGCTCTGATTTCTTCTGCTACTCTGGCAAAGTTGTTTCCTGTTTCCCCAGCACGAGAAGCTTCTAGGGAAGCATTAAGTGCCAGAAGGTTAGTTTGAGCAGCAAAACTACCAATCAAATTCACCACTTTACAAATCTTTTGGGAAGACTCTCCTAACCGTTTGACTTTTTTGGCTGTTTCTGCAACCGTTTCCCGAATCGCCAAAATTCCTGCTACTGTCCGATCCATCGCAACATCTCCAGTAGCTACAGTCTGTAATACTTCTTGGAAAGTCTTTTTCGCTTCCTCCGCATTGGTAGCAATAGTATTAATTGATTCAGCCAGAGCTTGAATTTGATTCAGAGCATCGGCGATCGCATTTGACTGTTGGGAGGCTCTATCAGAGAGTGATTGAGCAGATCCTTCGTTATTGCTAATAGCTTTAGCTATCTGGGTGACTGACTTTTGCACTTGCATAACAATCTGACGTAGGCTCTCAACTGTGGAGTTATAGGAATCGGCGAGGGTGCCAATTTCGTCTTCGGTCACGGTAGCTCGAATAGTGAGATCTCCCTGGCTGATTGGTGCTACCTCCATCAATAACTCTAAAGCTCGTTGTTGCAATTGTTCGTCAGCAGTTTCTTTCTGTTTAACAACATTGGTTCGTTCCCAAGCCAGTACTACCTGGGAGGTAAGTTGAGCCACAAAGTCAATTTCTGCTTGCTGCCATTTTCGTGGTTGGTTGCACTGATGAACGATCAATAAGCCCTGGAATTGCTTGTCTGTGGAAAAGGGCGCAACTAGCTCTGCTTTGACGTTAAAAGCTGCTAGCTGTTTGAGATGATTTATCTCTAGATTGGCTTGGTAAATATCGGGGATGGAGCGAACTTTACCGAACTGATACTCATTGTTAGCAATATATTCATTCAGGTACTCAAGTTGGGTCGTTTTTGCCTGGAACAAGCTAGACCAACTGTCAGCCACAGATTCAGCAATAATTTTTCCCTGACCGTCTTGCTCCAGGCAATAGAAGAAAGCTCGGTCGGCTTGCAGTGCGGAGCGAACTTCTTCTACAGCAATCTGAAAAACTTCTTCTGAGTTGATTGCTCTAGAAAGCTTGAGAGTAAAGTCTGTTAGTCGCTGGGAGCGCTCAGCTTCTGCCTCTTTGTAATCGACAAGTGCCCTCAGTTTTTCCGCCATCTTATTAATGTTAGTTCCCAGGAGCGCTAATTCGTCTCGCCCCTCCACGTCAAGGTGGGTATTGAACTCCCCTCGACCAATTTTTTTCACTGCTTCAGTTGCTGTTAAAATCGGCAGAATAGCTCGATTGGTAAGAACAGTAGCGAGCACTCCTACTAGCAAGGCAGCAGCACTAGTGCCGAACAGCAGAGTTAAGCGGAACTTTTTTAAAGGAGCAAAAGCTTCATCTACAGGACGAGATAGAGCGATCTGCCATCCTGTTTGGGATAAACCTTTTATACCTGGAATGGAGGTAAGGGTAACTAGTGCCTTGTGGTCATCATCTTGGTCTTTCATGACCTGAGTCAGAGGGGTGTCATGATTGTTATTTTCTATTTGAGCTCGAACTTTTGCCTGTAGCTGCGATAAATCGGTGAGGTCAACTCCAGCAGTCTGACCGATAAATTGTGACTGGTCGGTATCAAAAATGTATCCTTCAGAATCAATTAACCTGTATTCCCAGCCTTCAGCCTGAATGTATTCAAAGATATGCTTCCAATGAGCTAGTGGCATCCGCAGGCAGACAACGCCGATAATTTTACCAGTCCCGGTTTCCTTGATCGGGGTGGCTACTTCCAGACTGTGTTGACCCGATGAAGAATGGATTTCGGGGTCATTAACGGCAGGAGCTTTGTTACCGATCGCCCGTTGAAAATAATTGCGGTTTTGGTAATTCTCTTTAGGATCGAGAGGATTAGGTGATTTGGACTGAAATAGCAGGTTGCCATTCAGGTCGAAGACGGCAATGCTATCGTATTTTTCCGACGGGTGATTATCGATAAAATCATTTAGCTGTGCAACCTGCTGTTCGACCGAAAATTTCGCCCTCATTTGGGGATCGCTCAAGAAATAGGAATTGGCGAGGGTGTTAGCATCACTAATAACGTGCTCGGCAAAGATACTAACTTTCTGGCGAATGTCAAAAGTACGGCTCTCTTGGTCCCTAATAACTTGCGTCATCATCGATTGGGCAGCCAATTCGTGAGCGATCCCTCCTACTGCTAATATGGGAGTCACGCCGACAGCCAGGGCAAGAAGAGTTGCTTTCCGTCGCAAACTCAGTTGTTTCCAGTAGTTGGCAGCGCGCTCTGGCAGGGAGGATTTTTTCCTCACCTCAGAAGATAGAGACAAAGCCAGGTCAGGAGCAATAATGTTCGGATTAGCCTTATTTTCCTCTACCTCTGCTCCCTTGCCGAAAAGGGGGGACTTTAAATTATCGCTGAGGGGCGACGAGAAAGGGTCTCCCGAGCCGTTTATCCCCCCCGTCTCCTCCCTTGTCTCAACACTTGAATTGGTTAACCCAACAGTATTGAGGTCAAGAGCGGTTTTAGCAATCTGCTTGTCAGATGGGGAATCGGTGGGAGACAAATTATTATTTTTATTATTATCACTATTATTACCCTCAGGAGGGTTTGATAAATCTGACTGAAAAAAATTTGAAATCATTGAATATACCTCTTAAATATATAACTATATAACTATTGGGAACTGTTTGAAGACTGGGATATCCCTCTCCAAATAGCATCTATATTGAATACTGCTAATATTTCCTGTTCAGATTTCAACCAGTAACCACGTAAAAATTGTTCTAACTTAGTATCTTTATTGGAGAGAGACGAAGTTTGTATCGAATCAGGAGGGCACCGCTCAATATTCCCTACTTGATTGACAACTAGCCCTACGATCTGACTGCCGGTATCGTTAGATGTGTTGGTAGGTAAGGGAAACTGTACTACGGCTGCGGTATAGGTTGAGTGTACTTGTTGGTATAAAGGTGTCAGCCCTACCAAATACCCCATATCGACCAGCCAAAGAATTTCACTGCGCCAGTTGTAAGTTCCCATCATCCAAGGGGACATATGGGGCATGGGCATAATCTCCTCGGTGGAAACGGTTATTACCTCGGTAAGCTGCTCGGTTGGCAATAGAGCGGTTATTTCGGAAGCAAAATGCAACTGTAAAAACTGCTCTGTTACCTCTTCTGAGATAGCAGAGTTTTGGGATTGGGTCTCTAGTTCGGGGGCTGGCATAAAGTCAGACACCATATTACATCTCCTCAGAAAATATTAGACTTCTTGTTTAATTAGTTGGTTAATGACGCGGAGCAGTTCATCAGAGACCAAGGGCTTGGTAAGATAAGCTGCAGCACCCTGCCTAAGACCCCAAAACTTATCGAGTTCAGTTGCTTTACTGGAGCAGAAAACAATAGGGATTTGGTGAGTCTCTGGGTCCGCTTTAAGCTGACGGCAAATTTCAAAACCACTGCATCCCGGTAATACGACATCAAGAATGATGATATCAGGTTGGCAGCTGCTGACTTTTTCTTTAGCTTCTTCCCCACTCTGGGCAGTCAGTACATTAAAACCACCTCGATTCAGACTCATAGTGATGGCTTTACGCTCTACCAGACAATCTTCAACAACCAGAACCGTATTCATTGCTTTTAGCTTTTCCTTATCAGTAAACTACAATATACTACAAAATTAACAGCAGCTAACAAATGCTAGCTAGAAAAATTAAAACTCAACTTCATAATTTTATGGCTCATAACATTTAATGAATATTTAAGCATTTAATGAATATTTGAGCCCCTTAATCAGTAATAATAAAATGTCCTATCTTTACCACATTTTTCTTCAAGATAAACTAAAGACTTAAAACGAAGAGCAACAAATTGCTCGTAGAAGGGATTTAGCTTGCAAAGAGGGGGAATAGAGAGAATAGTCTGGTTGAAAAGTTTGATCTTTCGCTCAAAAGGACAACTTGCCAGAATGATTTGGCAAACAAACCGAGCTACCAAAGGACTTTTAATTTCTATTGATTCAAGCCGTCGACGTAATAGATGTAATACAGGAAATATAATCGTTAAGTTATTCATGGTTCTACCAGGAATTTATTTGGTTGAGGGCAAGACTAAAACCTCTTGCATAAATCCGATAAACCTCGGTTAAGTTTAGGGGAAATTATCCCCCTCTTACCCCCCCCCCTTAAAAAGGGGGGTGGAAAAGGTATTGATGTTGATTTTTAATTTATTTTTGCAAGAGATCTATTAGTAATTAAGAGCTTGTAATTAAGATAAGAGTTAACAGCAGTTCGATTTATAGTTTTACGGTTCAGTAGTTAGGCGATTTTTTTTCTCGTGCCAACAGTAGAAGATTCACTACCATGTAATTGACTGAGAGTACAGTGTCGCAGATGTTTGTTAAGCACTGCTAATACTGCTTCTCCATCCACTTTGGCTTTACTTAAGAAATCTGTAGCACCAACCATTTTGGTTCTAACTCGATCAACGACACCGTCGTTTCCTGTCAGAATTACAATTGGAGTATTACGAAATAGGGGAATTCGACGTAATTTCTCGCAAACTTCATAGCCGTTAGTGTTTGGCATCATCAAGTCCAGAAAAATCAGATCTGGCTTGAGAGCTAGTAAGACGCTAAAAGCTCTTAATGGGTCGTTGATACCAACAAATCGATACCCTTGTTTAGAAAGAAACTTTTCTAGAGATTGGCTAATGAGAGGGCTATCATCTACACAAGCGATCAGAGGTTTCTCCACATTGGCGCAGGTGGATGGAGCCAAGAAAGGAGAAGGCTGATCCGGAATATTAGTCAGTTCTACCAATCCTGATTGAAGGTAAGGTAGCAAGAAATTTGTAACTGCTATCAGTTCCCGATTCATCTCCAATGCCATATCTCGCAGGGTTTTTTGGCCTGTTATCAATTGACTGAGCATTCGGAAAACTGTAGGGGAAGTGCTTTCTTCCAGTTTATCTGGTTGCTTAATTACCGGAGCTTGATTAGGACTAAAGTTAGCTAACTTAGCTGTTTGCCAAGTAAGCCATTGCCGTTCGACTTCGGCAACTACCCGACTGCCATCAAGCAAAACTATTCCCTCTGAGGATGACTGAGCTTGCCTCAGTTCATAAGAGATATTTCTTGTCTGGGTGATGTCAAACCAAACCTCAACCAGGTTTAACCAAATGATTTTAGTTGCTTGTTCGCGGGTAATTTTACCCTGTTCTACCCAAGAACATAGTATCTGGTACTCCCAACAGCAGTTGCTGTCTTCAACCGCAATTCCAGACATCTCAGATTCCCAGGTTGAGGGGTCGGAATTGCTCTCAGGAAAGCAAGTTGCGAGATTTCTGTACCATCGTTTCACTGGATGATTTCCTCCAGTGGCATACAGAATATAGCCTAAGTGAAGATAAACAGTCCATTTGTCTCCCTTGGGCTCTGTCAGCACCAGTTGACCGCTAAATCTAACCTGCTTCAAAGTGGCAAAAAACTCAGCCTGTGTCGATAAATTAAATTCTCTCATCAGCGGGTTTTTAGTCCCGATTGGTTTTTTATTAAGGGAGTTTGGGTAAACTTGATTATTCATCGCACTGCCAGAAAATAGTTTGTAATGTTTTTTGAGTATACCGATTTGACGGATGTTGACAGATAGTTAAGTTTGTATTACTATCTCTGTCAGATATAGTCCTTAGTGACAGAATCGGGTAGTAGCTAAGAGTCCTGAAGCAATGGGAAGTTGGTTAGGAGTCTATTAGCTCTGTAGTTATTTTGTACTGGTTATCCCAACTCGGAAATTAAGCAGGTTTTCTCTCTGACTTTATTTGCTGTTGTTTATAGCCAGGAGCTATTTGGGTATTAGTATCCACTACAGCCCGATTTAAATCTTTAGGGGGGTAATTTTGGTTGATCAAAGGTAGCTCATCTGCTTCTGCCTGAGTGGTAATTATCGCACCAGCAGGTACATATCTATCATCCCCAATTTCTACCCCCATCACCAAGGCTTTGGGTTCGATGATGCAGTTTTTGCCCACTGTAGCGCGGAAAACCAGTGCTTGCATCCCGATAAATGTATCTGAGCCAATGCTAGCAGGACCTTGTACTTGACATTGGTGAGCTAGGTAAACCCCCTCGTCGATATAAACGCCATAGAATTTTCCTTCGACTTCGACCACTGCTTTGTGGAGCAACTCCTCGTGATGGTAAGTTTCTAAGGCATGAAGTACCACACAATCTTCAACTTTTACGTCGTTACCAACCCAAATGAGCTGACCTTCATTACCACGAATAGAAGCCCCTGGAGCAACCGTTACTCGTTCACCAAGATAAACATTGCCAATAACGGCAGCAAGAGTATGGACACAAGTAGTCGGCTGAATTTCTGGAGTCTTTTCGGTAGTAGTGAAAGAAGCATGGATATCAGGGTGAATATCCTTACTAGTTTTGGTGTTGTTAAAAGAAATGACGTTACTCATCGAACCGTACTTTTTGTTTTTTTACATTATTGGGCTTTTAGCAGACAGTAAGTAAGTATCCACTAGTATTTAACTAGGTATTAGGTTAACCAATGAAAGGTAACAAACTAGGAACAAAAAAATAATAAATTGAGAACAATCCCAAATTCGGTAGGTCGAAAAGCTACTGGTGAAGACTGCTCCCATGGTTGAACTAAGCCTGGTATCTTCTCTGCTGGAAATCACCTATTGAGATGGAGGTGGTTCGATTTTTACTTGCCTGAGCTTTTACTCGCTTGAGTTGCCAGTCTTCACTTTCTGATAGTTCTAAGATTAAATGATGATATTTGACTAAAGTCGGACGGTGACCAACACTGATGAAAGTAGTCCCCAAAGCTAAAAGATTCCGATAGAGATTTTCTTCGTTTTTGACATCTAAGGCACTGGTAGCTTCATCTAAAATCACATATTTCGGTTTGGCAATTAGAATGCGAGCAAAAGCAATGCGCTGTTGTTCCCCTAGAGAAAATACATCAGCCCAGTCCCTTTCAGAATCAAAACCATCAAATCTTGCTGCTAAATCTGGTAGGTTTACCTGTTGCAATACTTGATGGAGTTCTTGATCACTAATGGGATTGTTAACTTGGGGATAGAGTAACTGATTGCGGAGAGTCCCCAAAACCATATAAGGACGCTGAGGTAAAAATAGTATTTCCTCTAGTGGGGGTCGGATAATTGTACCTTGACCAGAATCCCATAAGCCAGCGAGCATCCGAAGCACAGAACTTTTACCGCAACCACTCATTCCCCTAATTAACATTCCTTGTCCTGTTTGGAGTTTGACCGAAAGATCCTGCAATAAGGTTCTTTGATAGTTTGGGGTATACAAAGTCAAGTTTTGAATAGTTAAACCCTCATCTTCTACGGTATTAATAGTTGTGGGCTGAATGCTTCGGCGAGGAATTCCTCTGGTAGATTTTGACAAGAAATCATCAAATTCAGCTAAACGATCAATACGAGCCACAAAATCTACCAGTACGTCAAATCTCCTGATAATCACAAACATAGCCCAAAAAAGCTTATGAAATGCCCCTTGTGCTTCGGCAAATTTACCTATATCTAAATCACCAGCCAAAATTTGGGGACCAATAATTACGGCTGGCAGAATCCAAGGAATACTCCGATATAGCCGAACGAAAGCCTCCAAATATAGTTCTTGATAAATTATTATTTTCTTGAAATTTCTAAATACGCGCTCAAATAGGTAGTTAAGTTGGTTGAATTCCTGGGCTTCTCCCCGATAAAAGGCAACAGATTCAGCATTTTCCCTAAGACGGACTAAACCGAAACGGAAATTACCTTCTTTTTTCTGCTGCTTGTAATTGAGTTTAACTAATTTCCTGCCAAATAATCCAGTGGTGATCGCGGTTCCACTGACCACATAAATAACCAGAATGAACGTCAAAGTAGGGGAAATTCGCCAAAGAATAGCACTAAAAGCTATTCCCTGTGAACAGGTATAGAACATATCAAAAAAGAAAGCAATAGAACCATCAGCGAATTTATTAATATCTTCAGCCATCCTCTGATCTGGATTATCAATTTCTTTCTGAGATTGACTGAGTTTATAAAAAGCTCGATTGTGAAAATATTTACCGAGAAAATCCCTGGTCAGCCAACTTCGCCAATAGAGAACCAGTTTTTTTCGTAGGTAGTTATAGCCACCCCAATTTACAGTCAAAATTAGGTATAACCCAAACAAGTACTTGGCAGTAGTCCAGAATCTATTACCGTTCATTTTTTACTAACATTTGCTAACTAATAAGCTAGACAAAAAGAAAAATTCTTGCTTCAACCAAGGCTGTCGGCAGCTACTTGTCCACAAGCTTGAGCTTGGTGGTGACTCCACCTACTTAAATTAATACTGGCGTTCCAATCCCGTTCAATAAATGAACCGCAGCCAATACAACAAAACCATCTATCCGATAGCTTTAAATCTGGATTGTGCCAACCACAATTAGAACAAGTTTTACTTGATGCAAAGAACCTGTCAGCAACGATTAGCTTACTTCCGTAGAGTTGGCACTTGTACTCTAGCTGTCTTCTGAATTCATGAAAACCCATATCGGCAATAGCTTTAGCTAGCTTTCGGTTTTTCAACATCCCAGACACATTTAAGTCCTCAATTACTATCTGGCTGTGGTTCTTAGCCAAATAGGTAGTAAGCTTGTGTAATGTATCTTTGCGGATGTTAGCAATTCTCCGATGTAGCCTAGCTATTTTAATTTGGGCTTTCTTCCAATTGGCTGAACCAATTACTTTGTTACGATTGCGCCATTGTAGTTTGGCTAACTTCTTTTCGTATTTTCTGTAGCTTTTTGCTCCTTCAAAGACTATTCCCGTACTCAGATAAGCCAGGGTTTTTACCCCTAAATCGACTCCTACTACATCTACTATTTTGGGTGTAGAATGAGGTTCGATTTCTACTCTAAAGCTGATATACCACCTATCGGCTTGACGAGTTAGGGTGACGTTTTTAGGCTTGTATCCAAAAGGTAATCTCTCGAAAGTACGTAATATACCAATCTTGGGAACTTGTATTTTGTAGTGGTCTACCACCTTAATAGTGCCATCAAGAGTAAAGCTATCATGTCGCCCTTTCTTTCTGAATCTTGGGGGTTTAGCTACTTTCTTGAACGCTCTATCCCAAGCATCTCGCAGATGTCTCAAAGCATACTGAGGAGCGCATTTAGAACTTTCGTAATACCAAGGGTGTTCGGGTTTAACTATCGCTACCAACCATTTATGCAAGTCAATAGCAGAGGGAAATTTGATTTTTTCTTCTGGATTGACTAGGTTGTGGTCGAGTATCTGCAAGGTCAAGCCAAGTCCCCAATTGTAAGCATGACGAGCAACGCCAGCGTGTTTGGCTAACATTGTTCGCTGCTGGTTATTTAACTTGAGTTCTGTCTTAAATCCTAGTAGCATGGGAATATTGTACAGCAATATTGCAGCAAATGAAACGCTTAGATATAAGATTATCTGATGAAGAAAAAGCAATTTTAGATACGTACTGTAAACAGAAAGAAATGACCCAATCTGATGCTGTTAGAACTTGGATTCGTGGACTTAAGCGAAAGTTAAAGAAAGTTAGTGATAGTTAGCTTTTGAGTAACTGTTATTTAACCCTCCTTAGCAGCAAGAGCAGAAAGTAAATTGCCCTGTTGAGTGTTTATGATTACATTAAGATTGGTGCTAACTAGAATGGACAATATTAGAGTAGACAATAAAGCGATCGCTCCCCATTTTTCACTCCCCAACCAATAGAGGCGGGCAATCTTCCAAAACCTTTTGAATAAGATTAAGTTCATTTTCTTTCTGTTTGGAAATTAACTCGTATCATCAGCGATGATTAGGCTGCTTAACTGCTTGAAGAAATATATTGCTATTAAGCGCCCAGAAAAGTACTAAGTGTTTATACGGTGAATTTACAAAAATTAAAAAAAAGTGTCAATAACTCTAGTTATAAATACTGAGAAAATCTCGAGTCAGGAACTTTCTCAAGCCCTTACTCGGAGAGGATTATGAGGCTTTGATTTTTATGATGGGTTGACAAATTAATCGTTAATAAGGTTTTTGGCTACCAAAGTAAAATAAGATTTTGGGTAGTCTCTGCAAACTGATTGGGTTGCTTAAATTAACCGCTTTTAGAAACAGGAGCAGTAATTTAAAATCTCCAACTGCTCGATTGGGAATGGGTCGGGAACCTCGGCACCCCTCTCGCCCAATTTAATTGATTAGTTGTTAAGCCAATTTTCATGGCAGGAGTAACTTCTTTATATCTTTTTTAAAACTTATTTTTTGAACTAGTTAAATCTTTCAATATAAGAAGTATTTTTAGTTTCTACTAGAAAATCTTTTCCTGAACCTTTAATCCAGAACTTATTGACTGTTTTTAGTTTTCTTTTAAACCGTTTTTTGACTAGTTGAAGATAGACATAGTTTATTGACTTCATCTGTTTTGATAAAGCATTTTATTCTTGAATTGAGGGATAGAATCAGGGAAGATGAGCGTGAATGCGGTCTGCCGAAGGTAGGGGCTACGCGATCGCTAAGGAGAAAAGTTAGCACGGATGCCTAGAAAAAAGTATATTGTCACCCTGACAGACCAAGAGCGTTCTTCCCTTGAGGAGTTAACCAGAAAAGGAAAAGCTGCCGCCTATAAAGTGAACCATGCCAGAATGAAAGCTGTTAGCTGACACGAATCGGTCAGAGGGAGGGTGGAAAGATCAAGAGATTAGTAAGGCTCTCAACAGAGCGCATAGCGACGATTGAAAGAGTAAGGCAACGCTTGGTAGAGTCTGGAATAGAGGCTGCGAAGAAGCCGAAAAACCCAAAAGAATCGACAGCGCCCCGCGAAGCGGCTCGCCGAAGGCGCAGCTTCGCTGACCTCTTCGAGATCTATAGAGTGGAGTTTTTCAAAGTTGTAATCGATGTAATTGGGCAAAAATTCCTTCATTTGCTAATAGAGAGCGATAATCACCGATTTCTGCGATTTTTCCCTTTGACAAGACCACGATCCGATCTGCCTGACGAATTGTTGAGAAACGGTGGGCGGCGACAAAAGTAGTGCGTTGTTGCATTAACCTTTCTAAAGCCGATTGAATTAATGATTCCGATGTCGTATCCAATGAAGCTGTCGCCTCATCGAGAATTAGCACCCTGGGATCGCGAATTAAGGCACGAGCCAGGGCCAATCGCTGTCTCTGTCCCCCCGATAATTTCACTCCATTTTCCCCGATGGTGGTTTCCAATCCTTGAGGTAGTTCGCTGATAAATTCCAGGGCATTAGCATCAGTGATTGCTTGTTGCAGCTTGTCCTCACTTATTTGTTCCCTACCATAAAGAATATTTTCTCTTACCGTTCCTTCAAACAAAATAGTTTCTTGAGAAACGACAGAAATAAAACGTCGGTAAGTTCTTTTATCTATGGTATTCAAATCTCGACCATCGAGTAAAATTCGACCCTGTGTCGGCTGTAGAAAGCCGATAATCAAATTTAACAGGGTAGATTTTCCCGCACCAGACTGCCCCACCAAGGCAATGGTTTCTCCTGGTTCTACCTTCAGGGAAAAATCGGCAATCGAGTTGGTTTCGGTATGAGGATAAACAAAATTAACTTTTTCAAATAAAAATTCCCCCCTTATCCGATTCAGAGTAACTAACCCTTGATTTGATTCTATTTCGGTGCTTTCTAAGATTTCACCCATAGAACCAATAGCTTCAAATCCTTTGCCCAACTGGGGTAAGATATTGAGAATCTGCACCAGTGCCATAGTTAGAGAATCAAAGTAACCAGTCAGCAAGACCACATCCCCAATACTGACATTCATTCTGCCCGTAAAAGCCAAACTAGCAGATGTAACTAAACAAATACTACTGAACAGGCGCAGAGTTACCCAAGAGGAAGCATTGGTAATCGCATTGATTGAGTCGAGCCGAATTGCAGCCTGTCGAACATTTTCTAGTCTACTCTCTGTTTTACTCATTTCTGTAGTTTCCACCCCATGGGCTCTAGTCAGGGGAATTAGCTTAATCATCTCGATTAAACGAGCCGACATAGTTTCCATCTGCCGACGCAGGGCGTGATTTCTCTCTTTCAGTGGTTGTCGTAAAATCCTAATTAACACCGCAGCTATGGGGACGGTAGCAGCAAAAAAGAGCAAAAACCAGGGGACTCTCATCGCCGTTACTACCACCGCTACGCCAATAGTCATTAGGGTAGAGGGTAAAAATTGAAAAATCTGATTGGTCAAAACCTGTATGGCTTCGACATCCCTTAATAGCTTACTTTGTAGACTCCCCGTACTATTTCGGTGATAGAAGCTCAGAGAAAGTTGCTGTAAAGTTGAAGAGAGGGCCATCCGCAACTGGGATTCCATCGAGCGGATAGCTTGACTCATATATTGTCGGTGCAGGTAATGAGTGGGAATATTCTGTAAAATAGACGCTGCTAAAACGGCTCCATTGAGACAGAGTTCTCTTAAGGTATGCCCTTCTGGTTGAGAAATGATATCGATAATATTAGCCACAATTAAAGGTCTGAGCCACTCAGGACTATGTTTGAGGCAATAAAACCCCATTCCTCTACCGATATTTCCCCAATCCTGACGATAAAGCACAATTAACGTCCTAAAGGGTCGATTACTTTGATATTTGGCCTGTAAAAATTGAGAACTAGACATCCCGTTTCTGAAAAAGATTTTTTACTTGGTTATTTGAGAATTCTTGTTGGCTTGCCCGCTTTTAAGACTTCCCCATTGACCATTCTTCAAAAGTTAAGTAGGAGAAGTTGGGGAAGTAGAGGGCGTTGCTGAATAAACAGTTGATATTAGCCTTATTGCTTGAAAATTCCGAGCAGAGCGACTTCGAGCTTCAGCAACGCCAAAATATCTTCACGCTCGTCTCGACCAGGGTCTCGACCAGGGGAGTAGTCAGCATTTATCTAATAATCTGTGGTAAAAGACTAATCAAGGGGACTTCATAGGACATCATATTTTATCTGAATCTAAATACAGAGTTTACTTGGGAAAACGCACAACAAATAACAGAGCGGTTATTGTTTCGGCACATAGGAAAACATCTCAGTGACGTGAGTTCGACGAAGCTAACTCGCGCGTTCCCTTGCGTCTTACGCCGACGCGGGGCGGGAATGGGGGACATATCTTATCAATCAACTCTGAGATCTCAATCATGCACTCAAAAATCCCCCCTTCCCGGTGCTCGTCAAAAACTCAGAAATTTTCTGATTTCCCAATGTCTGAATTCCCTATTCTCTCGTTGAAAAAATCAGAACTCCTGTAGGGACGTGACCTGGTACGTCCCTACGAATTCCTTACGCGCAGCAGGATACCGCCGGTCACTCCGAACTCATGTCTCAGTGATATTGAAATTGTAATTTTGCTATCCTTTAGTCACAAATATCTTAACAATTAAATAATATTTAGAAGATAGATATAGGAAGAGATTGAAGAGAAAAGAGGAAGAAAAGTCAAGAAAAGCGAAGCAAAAATTTTATAAAAGTCAAATTTATAAAAGTCAAAAATTAAGTAAAGAAAAGAAAAGACAAAGTAACAATAAATTGCCCAAAATAAAGAGAAGTAAATAGTAGCTTAAAGAAGTTGGGATGCTCGCGAGAATTAAGAGGATGTAGCGATCGCATTTATTTGGACTTTTCAGACATCCTCTTAGTCATTAGTAACCAGTGAAATTTTCCAGCAAAATATCCTTACAGATCGCTGTTAAGATAGTCAGTTGAGTAAGTATATATGTGATAAGGTTTTGGAAATTACTTTTCTGGGAACTAGCTCTGGAGTACCAACGCGATCGCGCAATGTGTCTAGTGTCGCATTACGCCTTCCCCAACGAGCAGAAGTTTGGTTATTTGATTGTGGAGAAGGAACACAACACCAGTTTTTGCGTAGTGAAATTAAGAGTTCCCAAGTCAGACGTATCTTTATTACCCATATGCACGGCGACCACACTTTTGGTTTAATGGGTTTAATTGCTAGTGCTGGTTTAGCAGGGAATGCTCAAAAGATAGATATTTATGGTCCTAGTGGGTTAGAAGAGTATCTCCATGCTTGTGCGAAATATGCCTACATTAATTTGGGTTCACGGTTACAAGTTCATCAAGTGAGTCCTGGCTTAGTTTATGAAGATGAGAATTTTAAGGTCAGTTGTCAATTATTAAAACATCGCGTGCCTGCTTATGGCTATCGAGTGGAAGAAAAAGACCGTCCTGGTAAGTTTGATGTGGAAAAAGCTAAAGCTTTAGGTATTCCCCCAGGACCGATCTACGGCAAACTAAAAGAAGGGAAAACTATTACTTTAGAAGATGGTCGCATCATAAACGGTGCAGAATTGTGTGGCGCACCAGAAACAGGGCGTAAATTTGTCTATTGCACAGATACCGTATTTTGTGATGCAGCAGTAGAACTAGCACAAGATGCAGATGTTTTAGTCCATGAGGCTACTTACGCCCATCAAGATGCAGAAATGGCTTTTGATCGGTTACATTCCACCTCTACTATGGCAGCCCAAGTAGCTTTATTAGCAGGAGTTAAGCAATTAATCATGACTCATTTTAGTCCTCGATATACTCCTTTCGGTGCGATAACTTTGGATAATCTTAAGCAAGAAGCTAGAGCAATTTTTCCTCAAACAAAATTAGCTTATGATTTCTATACTTACGAAGTTCCTCGGCGTAGATAATTTTATTTACAAGTATGTGACTTCCTCCTGCGATAAATCGCAGGCTTCCTACTCTCACGAGTAGGCACTTACTGCCCTACGCGGATTATCTAAAACTCGTTGGTACAAGCGATGATACATCTCCCACCGTTGGTTTCCCGACAGTACGACAACGGACATCTCACGTTTCCGAGGAAACCTCGG
>JASJEK010000075.1 GCA_030064915.1 Xenococcaceae cyanobacterium MO_234.B1 | reverse complement strand
CCCCGCGTCGCCGTCAGGCGCAAGGGAACGCGCACCAAGACAGGCGTTACGGTCTTAATTGTATTATGGAAAAACTTTCTGAAACAGCAGAAACTTCGATTGCAATTACCTTTTTAGTTATCAATCTTTCTACCCTGCTGTTGCAGGTTTACTGTCTTTTTATGTCTTTATTTCTGAATCTATCGCGCATTAGGCTTTTTGATTGATTATTTTATTATCAAAGCTGATATTAAAAGATATTTAGCAACAGAAAAACTTATCTTTCAAATAAGTTGATTATTGTCAATTTTTTGGATTACTTTTTCAGCAAACCCTAGTTAGTGGTAAGTACCTAGACAAAATTAATTACCCAACCTTGGTTACCAGGATTGTTGGTAGGAAGCAGGATTTATTGATGAAGGTTGGGTAATTAATTATGTTTCATTACATACTAGCAAATTTAGAGCATAGCTTTTTTTGATCGCACTCCGGCGATTTTTGACTCCCAGCTTATGGTAGATATGCTTACAGTGAGTTTTGACGGTTTCAGTGGAAATGTATAGCCTGTGAGCAATTTCTTTTTGATACAAACCCTGTTCGAGGAATTCCAGTATTTCAAACTCGCGCACTGTCAGCGGCTCAATTAGCATTTGTTGGAGATAAGTTGACACTTGAGAGTTCCCCAAGGAGGTGTTTTTTACACCCAGGCTCTCACGATTAGACTTCTGCTTCAGCTTGATGACTTTCGCTTTGCTGGCTCCTACTGCTAAATATGCGTTCTTTTCCCCAAGCTCTGCTGCTTTCTCTATGTCTCCTGTTGCCAGGGCATGTTTGATCGCCTCTTTCCAGAACCCTTCCCTCTCGAACCACTCACTAGCTCGACGGTGCAACTCGGCGATCGCATCATTGCCGTATCTTCGCATTGCTTGCTCACGCAATAAATCTTGAAACAGATGGTGATAGCGAAACCATTTATGTTCCTCGTCCAGAGAAATCACGAACATATTGGTCTCCTGCAACCAATCAAGAAAGGCTTCTCCACTGATATTTTTCCTACCCGCTTCTGCAACTAACCCACCGAGAGCATTACATAGGGGAGCGCAGAAATTATCCGCGATCGCGCTGCTGAGTAGATACTTGACAACCTCTGGTTTCTGATTATTGAGCACCTCTTGTAGGGGTAGAACTAGCGAAGATACTGTTGGCGAAAGTAATCAGTTCAAACTTCAAGCGTAATCTTATCTAAGCTGATTAGTACAAAAAACCTAGGTGACAAACAAAAAGAACTATGGCTTACTTCCAAGTAATACAAGGTAAGTGTTAAACTTTATCCATGAAATACATGGACAAACACCGTGAAGCGCAAACGAGATATCCAGGGGAAATTCACCTTAAAAAACCATGATTATCGTCAAGTTCGTTCTCTTCGATTAACCGAAAGTACCTGGAAAAAATTGGGCATGGCTTCGGAATGTCGGGGTATAACTAGGGCTGACTTATTAGAAAATCTAGTCCAACAAAATAAGGAGATTTTTCCAGATTCACGGGGAATTGAACCACTAAATTCCCTAAAAATCGGCTCAATTGCCCAAAAATCCTTTAATAAAGATGAATTGAATTTTTTAGCTGATAAAGTTTTACAGGAATTGAGATTAGGTAAACAAGCTTCTAGCTACAAGCTAGTGAAGAAAAGCTTGAAACGATTGATTGAACTTATCTTAGTTGCCTCCAAGTAATACATGGAGAAAAAATTGTTAAAATAGGGGCGAAAATTTAGCTAGTTTTGGGTTTGAGGCGCATAAATCGAGAATAACGAGTAGGTGCAAGGGGAATACCATTCAACCAATCATTGAGACGACACAAATTCAGCCCAACAGCCATCAAGATATGTTGTAGATGAGTTTTAGCTAAACCAATTAGTGCGAGATTGACGCAAAGCTGAACGTCTGACACCTTGAGATATCGTACCTTCAATTCCTGCTCTCTGATTATAAGTTTTGAGAAATTCAGGAGTCTGTTGAATTTCACGACGATGATGAAGCGCAATGTATTCTTGTTTCGGATGAATAGTCAGCCCTCTTGGTTCGGTTTTAGCACGGGTGCATCGACTACGAGAAGGGCAAGGGGAGCAGTTAGATTGAGAAAATCTGATATGAATTATGGGCTGTCCCTTAGAATCGGTTTTTTCAATCCATCCTTTACTTTGATGTTTTCTAGGGCAAATAGCTACTTGCTTGTCCCAATCTATTTGAAAATTAGAATTGGCAAATTTAGGATGGTGTTTGGCTTGCCAAGTAGGATCGTTGCGTACTGGACCAATTAATTCAATGCCATAATTTTCTTGAGAAGAAACTAAATGTCCTGCGGTAATATAACCCAAATCCATCAAGTGTTCCTCTGGGAGTAGCGATTTCTCAAGTAGGGCGTGATGAATTGGTTCAACTACTGCTTCATCGGTGACAGTAGATAAAGTTGTCTGAACATCAGTAATGAAGTGTGGCGTGTCTTCATCACAGATTTCAGTTACATGAGCCTTATAGCCAACCCAATTAACACTTCTTTTAGAACTATAGTGAGCCTCCACATCATAGGGTGAATGAATGGCTATGGTTGAGGGAGGCATATCTTTAGGCTTACGCCATTTCACTTTTCCCTCAACAGGAGCATAAAATTGTTGAACCCAAACTTGTCGCAGAATTTCTACAGCAGGAATGTAACGTAGCCATTCTGGAGCATTTTGAGCATAAATTTTGTTGAGTAAATTAAAACCATCTTCTCCTATTTGATTGCCTAAATTTGCTCGTTCGGAATCGAGTTTAGGCAGACGGTAATTTTCGACTCTTCTTCCATAACGGTCAAACCAATCTTTCTTGAGGCGTTTGGCTAACCAATCAGGAGCAGCGATCGCCAAACTATTGAGGGCTGCCCGCATTGTCTCCCCCAAGGTTTCTAAGCGATTGAGAGGGCGAATAGCTGCCAAAATATGTGTCGAATCAGTACGTTGTCGCTTATGCTCTTTAATTAATTCTTTTTCTCTTAATTTCTCTAAGATTCGGTTTAATAACAGTTCTTCAGAACTCCCTTCAATCAAACGTTTCCGAAATTCACTCAAAGCAGAAAAATCAAACCCAGAGTCTTCTAAAGGCAGAGAAAGTGCATATTTCCAATCAATTCTTCCTCTGACTGCAGACGGCACGCTTGACGGTCTGATAGGTTTTCCATGTACTGCATGACAGAGATTAAAGCTAATCTCCAAGGTGACTGAGCAGGTTGACCTTTCACTGAAAATAAATCAGCAAAGTCCTCATCAACGTAAATACTACCCAAAGTATCTCGAATCTTAATGTAAATATTACCTTTGGGGAAAGCAGCACGGGCAATTCGTGCGGTTGCTTCTGGCACTGGTGGAATCGGTTGTGGATGTAACGACATTAACTTGATTTATCCCAAATTTCTACTTTCAGGATATCGATTCTTTCCATGTATTACATGGGAAATTAGTTCCACTTACCTCTTCCATGTAATACTTGAGAACTTGTCTGCCATCTTACCCAATCATTTGTACTAATTACCTCGCTTTTATATTACGCTTGAAGTTTGAACTGATTACTTTCGCCAACAGTATCTTCGCTAGTTTTCCCCCTACTCAAAAATTTCGGGAAAAACCTTCTCGAATTTTTGACGGACGAAGGCTGATCATTTCTGGAGATTCTCGTTCCTGAATTGTTAGCCTCTTTTCGTAACATGAAAATCGGTGATATCACAAAAAACTTTTGCAAGAGTTCTAGTTAGCTCAGTAAAAACACTTTGTTTACTGTCTTTAATCCTACGATTGTTCAATAAAAATCGGAAAAATCTAGCAATTTAGTTGAAAATTTAGTGAGCAATAATACTTAATTTTCCAGAAAATTCTTAATAAAAATTTCCAATTGATGCTGTTGAAAACTGGCAGCAAGCTGTCGGATTTGCTTGATAAAAGGAATATATTGGGCATCTAATGCTTCTAGAGAATTTATTTGCTGTTCAATCTCTTCCATATCCCCGAGTTCGGTTAACTCTAATAATTTGATTAATGTTTCTTGAGGAGGAGTTACCAGAATCGATGAGTTATCGGGTTCTGTGGTGGATTCACCCGATAGCCAATCTAGCTGCAAATGACTCTCTAATAATGCCATTAGTTGTTTTAAGTTTACTGGTTTAGACAACAACTCATGACAGCCTACTTCTGATGGCTCAACTATGGACTGACTACTAGCAGAAATCATAACAACTAGACAATCCTGCAACTGAGGTTGTTGTTTGAGCCTAGCAACCATTTCTTTGCCATCCATTACGGGCATGAGCCAATCTACTAAAATGGCATCGGGTTGAAAGGTTTTGGCAATCTCTAAACCAACTTGACCATTATTTGCTTCTGCTAAGGTAAAGCCGAAGGGCTGTAAATAGTTAACCAGTAAGCTGCGATTGTCATAATTATCATCTACCACTAGAATTTTACGGGGTACACGCAAACGACGGGGAACTTGACAGCTAAACTTTGGTAAGTTGGGAGAGATATTAGTCTCTACTGCCAACAGTTCTAAATCGAACCAAAACTTGCTACCTTGGGCTACCTGACTTTCGAGTTGGATTTGACTCCCCATCAGTTGCATAATTTCTTGGCTAATGGTCAATCCCAAACCAGTGCCTTCATTGTTTCCTCCATCACTATTTAACTGTCCAAAAGGAGCAAAAATAGCAGGGAATTTATCGGCAGGAATCCCTATTCCTGTATCTTCGATTTGAAAGCGAATTTTTTTGACAGGTGAGGGTTCAGGGGACGGGGAAGACTCACGGAAATTGTTATCCTCAAAATCTGCCTCAAAATCTGCCTCAAAATCTTTCACATAACCGACTTTGAGGGTCACTCTACCAGTATTAGTAAATTTGACGGCATTACCCAGTAAATTGTATAAAACCTGTCGTAGCCTGGTGGGATCAGTATTGACGACAGTGGGGAGAGACGGCGAGATGTAGCTAAAGAATTCTAAACCTTTTTGTCGAGTGCGGAGACAGAAAATTTCGATAATTTCCCGGAAAAATTGCCTTAAATTAATATCTTGGGTTTCTAATTCCAGTTTGTTAGCAGATATTTTTGAAAAATCAAGAATGTGGTTAATTAGAGTCAGGAGATGTTGACCTGATTGATGAACAATATTGAGGTGATGAAGTTGTTTTGAGGTAGTATGTGCCTCTTTTTGCAAGATGCTGCTAAAACCCAAGATACTGTTTAACGGGGTACGTAATTCATGGCTCATGTGAGCAATAAAAGCATCTTTTGCCTCATTAGCAGCCTCAGCAGCTTGTTTAGCTTGAGAGAGTTCTCTGGTTCGCTCTTTTACCCTTTGCTCTAATTGAATATTAGCTTGATGGAGTTTTTCCTTTGCTTGTTGAATTTCTGCTTCTATTTGCTGGCGTCGATTTAGCTCATTTTTAAGATTATTTAATAGTTCTGCTTGTTGAATTGCGATCGCTAAATGTACTGCCAACTTATTGAGTAATTCAATTTCGTCTTTTTGCCACTGATGAGTGCGATAAGAATGATGGGCAATAAGTAATCCCCAAAGATGAGAATTACTAAAATTAGAAGGAGAAGAGGGAGATAGAGAGAGGATTGGGACTATGGCGTTGGCTTTGACTTGAAATTCTGCCAAAAGCTTGACATGACATTGACTAAGCTCGGCTGCATAAACATCATTAATTGCCATTGTTTCGCCCCGTCGATACTTATCTGCCCCCTGGGTTTGAAAACAAGTATCGATTATTTTCGTCCCAAGCGCCTTTCTCCAGCCAGATTTGACTGATTCGGCGACAATATCTCCAGTCATATCAGCAGCAAAACGATAAACTACAACGCGATCGCAATCCAGTAATTTTTGGACTTCCCTAACTGCGATATCGAGAATATCTTGTAAATTAAGAGATTGACGAATTCGTAAAGCTATATTTGCTGTTAGTTTTTGTTGTTGTTTATTTTTGACTTTTCATTGCCTTTGCCTCAATTGCTTCATTTTCTTGCCCAGTTAACATGATAACCCATCTTCCGCACCCTAAAGTGTCACAACTCATTACCTGAGAATGATAATCAATCTAGACGGCAAATAGTACTAATGTTTGAGTTGAGTCATAATTTGGGTCAAGAGAGATTTCATGGGTTTAAGAGACTATTGCGGAATCTTAATTGCTACCAATAAATGACACCAATAAATGGGGAAATTCAAGTCAAAAATCTCGACCATTTGGGATTAGTAGCCGAAATTGTGGATGAACTAGGAATAGTAGAAATTATCAATGGGTTTGACCCATTCTTTTGGTTTAACAATTTTGTCATCAACTCCGTGCAAAATTGCTACTGGAACCTCAATATTTTTTAAGGGAGCATATACTCGAATGTAGTCACCTTCTTTATGAATTCCTGATTGATATATTTTAAAGTTGCCTTTCTCCCAAGAATGCCACTCTGAATTACTATTTACTGCCGAGTCAGAAATACTCATTGATCGATTCTCCAAAATATTGTTTACACTACGAAACTTTTGGCAAGAAAGCCTGAAACTTTCTCATTTAGGTCTCGTATTTATTCAAAGACTATACTGGTTCGTTCGCTGCTATTATTACCAGCAGGACTTTAAGTTTGTAGAGTAACTTATCCTAACAATATAAGTTCTCGTGCATTTCATGCTATGTCGTTGAAGTCCTGTATGTAATATCCCTGAGATAATAGTAATTAAAATTCAGTAAATCAGTATTTTTACTAATTTTTAATAGATAATATTATAGGATATAGTTATAAATTCTAATCTCAGTTTTTCAGTATTTTAAAAAACTCTATGCCATAATAATACCAGCTAAGATTAAAAGTTCGCTCTGGGAATAAATCAAAGTTATTTCATAGCAACTGATATTTTGTTTGAGTATCTATAAAAGTAATAAAAGCGTGGTTTTGTTATGGTGCATAAATCTAATAGTCAATTAGCAAATAAGTTAATGTTTATCAAACAAAAACAATTTACAGGCCAAGTCAAAATACAATCTTCCACAGGAATTGAGTGGTCACTTTATCTTTGTTTAGGGAGATTAGTTTGGACTGACGGCGGAATTCATCCCCATCGTTCATGGAAAAGATTACTAGATAAATATTGTCCTCAAGTTAATTGGAACAATCTTCAACTCAGAAAGGATGCAAAATTTAAATGTGGAGACTATTACGTTTTAACAGTTTTATTACAAAGAAAATTACTGCAACGAGAACAAGCAGCAGAAGTAATCAAAACCAGAGCTAATGAGGTTTTCTTCGATCTCTTACAACATGAAAGTCAAGGTCCTCTAAAGATTACACCTGAAACTGCATCTACCTCATCTTTCTTGACATCTGGCTTACAAATGTCCATTTCTCTAGTCAATATCGAAGAAGTACTGGCAGAGTCGGAACAAGCATGGTTAATTTGGCAAGAAAAAGGACTAGGAAAATGGTCTCCTCATCTAGCTCCCAAGATGAAACAGCAAGAGAGATTACGAGAAGAAGTTTCTGGTATCGTCTTTCAAAATTTTCTCAGACTGCTGGATGGTCAAAGAACTCTTCTCGATTTATCCGCGCGGATGAACAAAGAGGTACGCAAACTAACCTCTTCTCTAGTTCCCTATATTAATCAAGGGCTACTAGATCTATTAGTTATTGATGATATTGAACCCCCTAATCTTCAAGTTCAAGAGCCTAATTCTCCTAAATCACAAAATTCTGTTAATAAACCCTTAATTGCTTGCATTGATGATAGTCCCCAAATTTGTAACATTATGGAGCAAATTATCACTAAAGCAGGATACAGGTTTGTCGGAATTCAACAAGCTCTCCAAGCTGTTCCTGGCTTAATTGCTGCTGATCCTGATTTGATTTTTCTCGATATTGGGATGCCGATTGTCAATGGCTACGAAATTTGTTCTCAGATTAAAAGAGTCTCTAAACTCAAAAATATTCCTATCGTTATTCTCACGGGAAATGATGGGATAGTAGATCGCGTCAGAGCTAAAGTTGTAGGAGCTAATGCCTTTGTGGCCAAACCTGTTGAGATCGAGAAAATTCATGAAGCGATCGCTGAAAATATGCCCTCTAAGGCTAAAGTTCAGGGAAAAGTTCGTGAAACTCAGGGTAAGATGACTCCTAATCCGATCTAACTAAAATTACTCTACAGAATCTAATACTATTAGACCTGTCGGAAAATAAACCTCGTCTAGTTCGAGAAGTGGAGTTTTGAGGTAGGTAATAGGTAATAGGTAATAGGTAAGCTAGCAACAGGGTTTGATACTCAAAGATGAAAACTACTGGTTTCAACAGGGCGATTGAGCGTGTGGGGTGGAAGGGGGACTTCAATTAGTTTATCTTTCGGGATTAAAACATTTGATGGTGTTGTTAAAAGTCCCTCCTCCAAGGATGCGCTTTATACCCTGTGCATATCCAACCACGCTGTTGGAAATGGTTCAATAAATTCAGCATCCCTCGCCCTTAAACTGGAAAGGGTTTAACCTTTGAAAATCCCTAAATAAATCGCTAAATTGCTTTCTCTATCAGGATTTTGATTTTTGTAACACTTTAAATTATAGAAGGCTTTCTAGAAGAGTATTTCAGAATAATTTGGTTCTTATTTCCAGATAATTCTATTAAACTTTTCTAACTCTTACTGTTAGTTTCAAAAAGTTTTTGGGAACTCTTTAAATAGTTCAATTACGTATTTGCCCCGAGGAAATTTAGGTTATGAGTAAAGTATTGGTTGTTGATGACAGTTTAATGGACAGACGAGTTTTAACTACCTATCTCACAGAAGCTGGCTTAACTGTACTAGACGTAGAAAGTGCAGAAGAAGCAATGGACAAAATAGCTGACTATCAACCTCAACTGATAGTTCTTGACGTAGTGATGGGAGGTAAAAGTGGTTTTGAATTATGTCGCAACCTCAAAGCAGATCAAAATACCAAACCAATTCCAGTGATTCTTTGTTCTTCTAAATCCACTGAAGCTGACAAAATGTGGGGAGATGTTGTCGGAGCAGATGCTTACATAACCAAGCCTGTTAATCGAGATGAATTACTAGGAAAAGTACAGCAACTCATTCAATAATAACAATGGTTATGTTAAGCACTTCTTCTTCTAATTCTCTATCTGTCAGTATTAATTCCAAGACTGATCGAGAATCAACAACCCAACAAATTAATAAATTCCTACAATTTTATCTCGGAAGCAGCGACAGCGTTACCAGTTCCGCTAGTGGTAGAGACTTCGCCTTATTAGAAGCCGAAATCGTAACAGAGATAATTACTGTCTCCGTATCAGAAATTTTATCTGTGCCTCAAATGCCTTATTGTGTTCTTGGCATTTACAGTTGGCGTAGTGAAATGTTATGGATTGTCGATTTAGAGAATCTTTTAGGTTATCCCCCTTCTTTTGAGCCAACGAATGACACTGTATTGGTGATGGTAGTTCAAATAGAAGGACAATCACTAGGATTAGTAATTCCTCAAATTGACAATATAATCGAACAAGATTTAGAGCAGTTTAAAGCTCCTTCTTCGGAAATTTTTTCTGAAGATGTCCTCCCTTTTCTCAATGGATATCTAACAGATAAAAGTAATAATATAGTGATGCTTATTAATGCAGCAGAGGTTTTTCAGTTCTTTGCGATTAACCCTAATTTCAGTACTTATAAATAGTCAGAGAGTTTGAAAGAATAAATATAGCTAAAACATCATAGAGCTATAGAAAGATAGTAATTTGGTTTAGTTAAACTTTCTACCACAACCAAAAGTAACTCAAGAAATTATAAGGGTTGAAAGAGGCTAATTTTAAATAGGAATAATCATTCGAGGTTGAAATTAAGACAAACAGCGAATAATTTTCACTGCTAAGTCTCAAATTTTATTTTTAGCCGAGAAACTATTTCAGTCAATCAAGACACTTCAAGTCAATATTTTAGAGAAATAACCATCAACAATCCTGGAAAATACTATGGATACTTCAACTATTTCTGTAACAAATAATGGAACAAATCCTGCCATTGAAGATGCAGACAATACCCAAGTTAATCAGCAAGGATCATCAAAAAATGATCTAGTTAAAAAGATTAAAACCAATCTTTTTAAAGGAGAAAGAGAACGAGCTAATAAAATTATCAAACAAATTCGTCAAGCTAAAAATTTTGAAGCTTTTTTAGTTAAAACTGTCTCTGTAATCCGTCAAAACCTCAAAGCAGACCGAGTTTTGATTTACCAGTTTGAAGCTCAAAATGAAGGAAGAGTTATTGCCGAATCAATCATCGAAGGTTGGACTCCTACTCAAGATGAGGTTATCCCTTGCAGTAGTTTTGGCGGTCAGAAAATCTTAGATTATCAGTCTAAAGGATTTTTGGCGATTCAAGATGTAAAACAAAGCCGACTAACTCCCTATCAAAAACAACTGCTAGAGAAGTTTCAGGTAAGAGCCTCTCTAAGTATTCCCATAACTCTTAATTCTTTTTCCTTAGAAAACGATAATTATGCTTCTAATAAAGTTTGGGGTTTATTGGTAGTTCAACAATGTTCCAAACCTCGCTCTTGGGAAGAAGAAGAAATTAATTTACTCGATCGCATTGCCACTGAATTAACTATTGTTGTCGAGAAAAATCAACCTAGTTTTCAATTTGGATATCAGCAAGACATTTTAGGCAAAATTGACCGTGAAATGCAGGAATTGATGCAAGATTCTTTGCATCAAATAAGAGAGTCTCTCAAAGCAGACCGAGCTTTAGTTTATGCTTTCAATCCTGACTGGAGTGGTCAAATTTTAACAGAATCAGTAGGAAGCAATTGGGCAAAAGCAGGTTCATATTTTGATTTTGATTATTTCCTCAAGACAGATGAATATAAGCCTTACTACGTAGTGAATGACATATATACAAAAGGCTTTGCACGCTGTCTTGTAGAAAATTTAGAAGCATTACAAGCCAAAGCCTATATTGTTGTTCCCATTGAATACAACAATCAGCTTTTAGGGGTTTTAGGAATTTATCAAAACTCTAGTTCTCGTAATTGGCAAAAGTCTGAAGTTAATCAACTAGTTAAGCAAGCTACTAAATTTGCCCTCCCCTTACAACAAACTCTGTTTCTCCGCAATAGCCAATTTCAAACCAAACAAATGGAAAAGGCAATTCAAAGAGAAAAAGGTTTGAGCAAAATGCTGGAGAGAATGCAGATTGCTAATGATGAAAAAGCAATTTTTCAAGTGGCAACCCAAGAAGGAAGAAAATTACTCCAAGCAGATCGTCTAGCTATCTATCGTTTTAATGATGATTGGAGTGGCGAATTTATTGCCGAATCTGTGGCTTCTGGGTGGTCGAAACTAATTGATAGTATTCCTATTGTCAAAGACACTTTCCTCCAAGAAAATCAGGGAGGACGTTATAAATATGGCGAATGTTTTGCTGTTGATGATATCTACATGGTTGGTCATCAAGCTTGCCATATTGAGTTACTAGAGCAGTTTGAAGCTAGAGCTTATGCGATCGCACCTATTTTTATCGGAGATATGACTACTGATAAAAAACTCTGGGGATTAGTGGCAGTTTATCAAAACTCTGGTTCTCGTAAATGGAAACAAGAAGAGATTGATATTCTCCGACAAATTGGCTTACAAGTGGGAATTGGGATAGGCAAAATCCGTTCCCTGAAAGAGATTGAAAGTCAAGTCAAGCAACAGGAAAAAATTGCGCAACAAGAAAGAGCAGTAGCTAAAATCGTCCAGAAAATTCAGCAATCTCAAGATTTACGAGATATTTTCCGTACTTCTACTAACGAAGTTCGTCAACTGTTAGAATGCGATCGCGTTGTCGTTTATCAATTTAAACAAGATTGGAGTGGCGAAGTTCTAGCAGAGTCGATGTCTTCTGGTTGGACATCGGTAATGCAACTCCAAGAAACCGATGATGAACTATACAGTACAGAAATGAATGCTTCTAGTAGCTGTACTTTGAAATACTTGGAAGCTACTCCTGCATTAGACAACGACACTTACTTTAAGCTCAATCAAGGGGGAGAATACACTAAAGGTAAGAAATTCCAAGTAGTTAATGATGTCTATAGTGCTGGCTTTTCTTCTTGTTATTTACAGTCTCTCGAAAAATATCAAGCTAAAGCTTACATCATCGTTCCAATTTTCCAAGAAAATAAGCTTTGGGGTTTATTTGCTGCTTATCAAAACTCTGGAGTACGGGAATGGCAAGCCAATGAACTGAATTTGCTCCTCAAAATTGCTCCTCAACTAGGAATTGCCATCGAACAAGCAGAAACAACTGAACAACTCAGAAAAACAGTAGTTAGGCAAAAAAGTCTGGCTCAGATGGTCGATCGGATGGGAGATACCCCATCCTTAGAGAATGTTTTAGAAATTGCTGCTCAAGAAACTCGTAAATTACTAACAGTAGCAAGAACCAGCATCTATCGTTTTAATTCTGACTGGAGCGGAGCAAATATTGTAGAAGTCCCTATCGATCAGGATTTTAAATCTTCTCAAGCTTCTTGTTTTCAAACTACTTTTGCTAAAAACCCCTATCCTTATTTACAAAAAAATCAAGGTGGAAGCTATAAAAATGGTGAATCCTGTATCGTTAATGATGTTAGCAAATCAGGTCTGGAAGAACGTCTCATTGGAGTCTTGGAAAGATTAGACATCAAGGCTTACGTCAGAATGCCGATTTTTGTCGATCAAAAGCTCTGGGGCATAATCAATATCTATCAATCTCAAACTCGTGTTTGGCAAGAAGATGACCTAGAGTTTCTCAAGCAAATAGTAGGACAAATCGGAATCGTCATTCAACAAAAACAGTATTTAGAAGAGTTACAAACTCAGGCACAACAAGAAAAAGCTGTCTCCAATATTGTGCAGCGTATTGGTAGTTCTCTGAAACTGCAAGAAATTTTCCGCAGCTCTACCCAGGAAGTTCGCAAGCTGCTGCAAGTTGATCGCGCCGTAGTTTATCGTTTTAATCCTGACTGGACAGGAGAAGTTTTGGCGGAATCTGCTGGTTCAGAGTGGGTATCGATCATGGAAATTCAGGAAACTGATGAAACTCTCTTTAGCAAAGAAATGAATGCCAATGAGCAATGTACCCTGAAAAATATGGAAGCAGGTTCAGCTCTCGATCAAGATACTTATTTTATCAATACCCAAGGAGGAGACTATACCAGGGGCAAAAAATTCAATGTAGTTAATGATGTCTATAGTGCTGGATTCTCTTCTTGCTATCTGCGCTCTCTAGAAAAATATCAAGCTAGAGCTTATATTATTGTTCCAATTTTCCAAGAAAATAAACTTTGGGGTTTATTTGCCGTTTATCAAAACTCTGGAGCGCGGGAATGGAAAGCTAACGAACTGAATTTGCTCCTAAAAATTGCCCCTCAACTAGGAATTGCTATCGAACAAGCAGAAAAATCAGAGCAACTACGCATTCAATCAGAAAACCTCTCTCAAACCCTAGCTAGAGAAAAAGCAGCTAAAGAAGAACTACAGAAACAAGCAGTAGATATGCTTCGCACTGTTAGACCTGCTTTTAGTGGAGACCTAACCGTGAGAGCCAAAGTTACAGAAAATGAAATTGGCACCATCGCAGGAGCCTATAATACTACTCTCGATTCTCTCAAACAAATCGTTTTACAAGTACAAGAAGCTGTTGGACAGGTAGCTCAAACTACTCAAGTCAGTAGTGGTGTGGTAGAAAATCTCTCCTTTAAGTCCCAGAAGCAGTTAGAAGAACTACAAGCAGCTCTGGATAAAGTAAAAGCTACCATCAAAGCTTCTAATCTCACAACTCAAAAAGCCCAAAAAGTAGAAGTAGCTATCGAACAAGCCGATCGCACCGTTAAAGAAGGCGATCGGGCTATGAATAAAACTGTAGATAGTATTGTGGGTATCCGTCAAACTGTGGCTGATGCTGGTAAGCGAGTTAAACGACTCAGTGATTCTTCTCAAAAGATTTCTCGTGTGGTTAATCTCATTAGTTCTTTCGCTGCTCAGACTAACTTACTAGCTCTCAATGCTGCTTTAGAAGCAACCCGTGCTGGAGAATATGGTAAAGGCTTTGCCGTAGTAGCAGATGAAGTACGAAACCTCTCTTTACAATCCTCAGAAGCTACCATCGAAATTGAAAAACTGGTAAGAGAGATTCAAGATGAAACTCAAGAAGTTTCTGCTGCAATGGAAGCAGGAGTACAGCAAGTCGCAGAAGGAACAAGTTTAGTAAATGATACTCGTGATAGTCTCAATGCGATCGTTACTGCTACTGATGAAATTAGAGCCTTAGTACAAGATATTAGTAGTGCTGCTAGTGAGCAAACTCAACAAGCAGAATCTGTAACTCAGGTAATGGGACAAGTAGCAGAAATCGCCAATGAAACTTCTGATGAATCCCAGAAAATCTCGGCTTCCTTCCAACAACTAGAAAAGCTGGCTAACAACTTGCAATCTAGTGTGGCTCAGTTCAAAGTAAAGTAAATTCTGCACTATAAATCCTGAATTCTGAAACAGATTAACTCTGTTTTGGAGTTCAGATTTTTTATTATGACGTTTCTTATATAGATAAAAAATAGATAATGATTACTGATCCTGATATTCGTGACCAAGCCTATCACTATTTTCTCGAAGAAGCACCAGAATTGCTCCAAACTATCGAAGAGGAAATTTTTGCCATCAACGAAGGTGAGGTGGCGCTTCAAGATCGAGCTTTAAGGGTTAATCAACTGATGCGAGCTGCTCATACTCTCAAGGGTGGGGCTGCTAATGTAGGACTAGAAACTATTAAAACCGTAGCCCACTCGATGGAAGACGTTTTTAAGGCTCTTTATAATCCTGAGTTAGAACTTGATGCAGAAACTAAAAGACTCATTTATGAAAGCTATGAATGTCTCCGTCAACCTCTAACGGCTGAATTTAGTAAGATTTCCATTGATCGGGATGCAATTTTAGACCGCGCTGCTACAGTTTTTGCTCAATTACAAGAAATATTTGGCGACTATCTCACAGATCAAGATGCTTTCCCCACTTCGGAAGAGTTGGGTCTAGACGTTGTAGAATCTTTCTTTGAAGCCGTAATTCCAGAAAGATTGCAAGAACTTTATGCTGCGGTAGCTGGAGCTGATGATAATCAGATTGGGGAATTTTTGCGCTCTCAGGCAGAAATCTTTATCGGTTTAGCTGAATCTTTAGGGCTACCTGGATTTGGCGAGATTGCCCAGACTATTATTATGGCTTTAGATAACAGTAGCAATCCCATTATGGAAGTAGCCCAAGCTGCGATCGCCAATATCGAACAAGCGCAAAAACAAGTCTTGGAAGGAGATCGAGAAAGAGGCGGAGAACCTTCTCCTGCTTTATTGCAATTAGCTAGTGGTCTTCCAGCAACTGAATTAATTGAAGATGTCTCAACATCATATATAGATTTGGAATCTCAAATTGTTGATTCGTCTAATCAAGACAGAAAAGATGATATAGATATAACTGCAACTCTAATAGATACACCAACAGAGCAAGATATTTCAGATTTAGCAGCGTCTCTAGAAACTGAGTTTTCTAATGAAGAAAATGATTCAGAAGCTATGGAATTATTGAGGGAGATGCAAAATGAATTTCCTCCTCAAGATGTAAGTCAACATGGTGGTTCGATATGGCGAGGAGACCTCGCCATCCCCCACCGTCAAATTCAATCTCTAAATCAAGCAGAAAACTCAGTATCTATAGTTAATCAACCAGAAGAAGAAGAGGATGATGATTTATTTTCTTTATCAGCAGAAGATTTGCAATTATTAGAAGACTCTCCTTCTGCTTCCGTTGAACAAGATGAGCCAGAAATAGAATCCTCATTTAGTTTGATTAATGAGGATATAGAAAATAGTATGGCATCGGTGATCTTGCCACAACCTCCAGAAGCACTTAATCAAGATACCTCTTCCAAAGAATTACTGGGAGAAATTTGGGGTAATGAAGTTGAATCTTCCGAAGTATTGAATGAAAATTCTGCTCCCTCTGATTCAGTTACGCCCGAAATAACCGCTACATCATCGATTATTTCTGATGAATTCCAAGATAACACTAATAAATTAGAAGTATCTTTTACTGCTGTAGAAACCTCTATTACAATTGATGCTAAACCAGTTATTAACGCAGACAATACTACAGTTATTACTTCTACAAAATCTAAATTAAATTCTCCTTCGCGATCGCACACAAACCAGAAAAAATCAGTAAATCAAACAGTTCGGGTTAACTTAGAATCTCTTGAAAAATTAAATGATTTAGTAGGAGAAATTTTAATTAATCAAAACCAAAATATTCTTAAGGATGAGAAGATTTATGATTTGGTTCAAGACTTGCTAGATAAAATTAACTATAATGAACAAATCATTAATAGTCTAATTAGTATTGTTGATGAAGTCTATATTTCTCCTGAACAACAAAAAATTAGGCAATCATTACCCAATAAATTACAACAATTAGTTAAAACTAATCCAGATACATCTTTTGTTAATAATTCTGGAATTACGCGATCACAATCTAATCTTGATCCTGTCAATGAAACGAATATTGAACAGTTACTCAAATTATCTCTTCACAGTAATTCCGAACTCTCAGAAATAGCAGAAAAAATCAAAACCTACAATAAACAAGCCCAAAGAAGTACCCAAAAACAGCAACGAATGCTGTTAAATATGAGAGATGAATTGATTGATACCAGAATGTCTCCTATTGGTAGGGTTTTCAATCGGTTCCCTCGAATGCTACAGCAATTAGCAACTACCTATAAGAAAAAGGTTGATCTAAAAATTACTGGAGGTCATATCTTAATTGATAAAACAGTAGAAGAAAAACTATATGACCCGTTACTTCATTTAATTCGTAATGGTTTTGATCATGGTTTAGAAACTCCCGAAGTTCGTCTTCAAAATGGCAAGCCAGAGACAGGAACTATTGAACTCAGAGCCTATTATCAAGGTGGCAAAACTATTATTGAAATCAAAGATGATGGCAAAGGAATCAATTTAGAAAAAATTAAAAATAGTGCTATTAAGAAGAAACTAATTACAGCACAAGATGCAGACCGTCTTCCAGCATCTAGACTGCTAGAATTACTTTTTGAACCAGGATTTTCGACTGCGGAAAAAGTTAGTTCCTTATCAGGAAGAGGTGTGGGATTAGATGTAGTTCGCGCTCAAATTGAAGCCATGGACGGCAGTATTTCAATTGAATCTGTCCCCAATCAAGGAACAGTTTTTTCTTTACAAATACCCCTAACTTTGACCATTGCTAAACTTATGCTTACCCAAGCAGATGGTCTTACCTATGCCTTACTTACAGATGCGATAGAAAAAATTGTTGTGCCAATTTCTAATCAAATTCGAGTTTTTGAAGGACATAAAGTACTGCATTGGCAAACTAACTCAGAAGTTCAAACTATTCCTGTAAGGAAATTAGGCGACTTAATTGAGTATCCGCGTACTGTTTTAGGAAGAACTAGAAATACTGATGAATCTGATAGCTCTAATAACAATCCAATCTTACTACTACGTCGCCAAGGAAGCTTAGTAGGGTTAGAAGTAGAAAAAGTTTTAGGAGAACAAGAATTAGTAATTAGACCTTTAGGCAGCGCGATCGCACCCCCTAATTATATATATGGTTGTAGTGTTCTCAAAGACAGTAGTCTAACTCTCGTTATAGATGGCAACATAATATTACAACAAAATCAAAATACAGCATCTGCTATTACTCAAAATGCTTATCTAGCAGATTATAGTCCTCAAAAACTGTCTGGAAATACCGATCAGCAACTACTTTTAGGTGGCTCAACTTTAGCTCAAACCTTGCTAGTAGTAGATGATTCTTCTAGCTTAAGAAAGAGTATTGCCATGTCTTTAGAAAAAGTCAGTCAAACAGTAATTCAGGCAGAAAATGGCTTAAAAGCTTTAGAAAAGTTGCAACAGTCTGGTGAGGTTAATCTTGTCGTCTGCGATTTAGAAATGCCGATGATGAATGGCTTTCAATTTTTGAAAGCATTGCGTCAAAATCAAAGTCTTCGCGATACTCCTGTAATTATTCTAACTTCCAGAGATAGTGATAAACATCGCAAACTAGCCTTACAGTTGGGTGCAGCAGCTTATTTAATTAAACCTTGTGACGAACAAGAATTATTTGACACGATTAGCAGCATTATTGGTCACAAATCTGTTTAATTGATTTTGGTGGCTAGGGCATCGGTCAAGAAATAAGGGTTGACAAAAAAGCTTTGATATGAATGGAAAATCCCCAGAGGCGATCGCCAATAACAACAACAATGTTTAGGAGTCGTTCAAAAATAAGTTCGGCCTTTTTGGGTTGATTGTTCAGTCTCCACCATTATCTGTTGGGTTACTAAGGCCGAACTTATTTCCGAACAGGTCCTTAGGAAGTTTGTTGTTTTCGGAGTGAGTCTTCTATACGAGCAATTACATGATTATGAACAACTGCGATCGCGACGGAGGTCAAACAAATTCTTGCGCCAACCAATGTAGCGAGCACGATTTCCGTGGCCTAGTCCGATATGAGCCAGAGTATGTTCAACTCGCGTTCGCTCCCTGAGCTTCGCTCGACCTGCACTCGTCAACTGGCGCTCACGCAGCTCCTGCAATAAAGATTCATCGGGATGAATGGAAACGGTGCGCCCTCTCTTACTGGTAGTACAACGCTGCCGCAACGGACTTTCCACTACACTCTTGCTGGGGAAAGTGAACAACTTTCCCTTCCTGAAACGGAATTTTTACCTGATTGGGGCAGCCAATCAAACCACTCTCCCAGTCTAAAACAAAATCTGTCTTACGAAATCGTTTGCCATTACTTACTGACCAAGCCTTACAAAAAATCTGAAGTTGCTCCCACGCGTTCTTTAACCCATCTACTGGTCAGATAAGCCCGATCAATGTGTAATTCTGTGACTTTAAGGAAAAGATTGCCGGAATTTAAAGCAGAAGGTTGCCGAACCCAGAGCTAGACTAGGTTTCGTTTTATTCAAGGAAACGTCGAGCTTCAGATAAGGCCTCAACCACTTCCTTTTTCCACAAAGCTGAGGGTTTACTCATAAAGTGACGGATATTTTTGTGTGTAGGATTAATCCCCTGAGCATAAAGTAGTGGAGCAAGTTGTCGAACTTCATTACAAGCTTGTTGAATGAATTCTTGCCGACGTAATAAGCAGGTGGACAAAATTAATTTGATAACATCGTAAGGATTCAGGCAATGGCGATCGCTTTTCTGGCTCGGCAACTACTTTTAACTGCACCCTTCATTACAAGATAAAACAACACTGTGTCTAAAGCGGTCAGCTTCGCTGGCTCGGAACGAGATCGCAGCCTCGAAAGCGCGATCGCTCCTGCTGATTTTAAATTATTTAGTCTCACTTTATGCTTCAATTTTTTACTTAGTCCCATTTTATGGTTCAAAAATTTTTCCCTCTCAAAAATTTACTTGACGAATTTATTGACTTTTAGCCCCTAAACTGTCTCATTTTTTGTCAAAGTCCCGTTAGTCCCATTTTATAGTTCAAGTGACAGGAATCGAAAGCCTCGTTCACAAAACGGCTGATTTTTGTATTCTTGTAGAATCGTATCATTCGACCACAGCTCATCATCGAGCAGGTTGGTTGCCAAAATAAGCAAATTTTTCGAGAATTTTGGTTATTTGCTGTTGGTCAAAGGGTTGGGTCATAAAACCAGAAGCACCTACTAATTTGGCTCTCATGCGCTCAGTTAGGTAATTATTCTCAAATAGCATAATAATCGGGATTTGATTAAGTTTAGGGACTCGTTTGATTTGAGCGCAGAGTTCATAACCGTTGACGATAGGCATTGCCATCTTGAGAAAAATTACATCAGGAGTATGTTCCATTAGACGGGGAAGTACTTCAAATTCATCTTTAATTCCGACCAATCTCCCACCAGCGTGAGTAACAATTTGGTTCATCATCTGATGCACTTGGTTGTTATCATCAATGCAAGTCACAGTGAATTGTCCCTCTGATGTGGCACCTTTTAAAAACTGAGAAATATATTGTTGGGCAGTAAAGTTACTAGCTAAATCTGGTATTTCTCTGAATTCTAGTATTTCTTGATTACAATAAGGAGCTAAAGAACGGATAAGTTTGATAACATGTTTATTAAGTTTCAAACTTAAATCGCGCCAGGTCAATTGACCATTGAAGAGATGAATTAAGTTTCCATAAGTATTTAAGTCAATTTTGGCTTGTAGTTGGTTAATATCTAAGACTTTGGGAGCACAATTTAAGGAAATATTCTTGAAACCGTATTGCTCAAATAAGGAACTATATTTGTGACTAGTGTGGAACATTTCTTGGGAGTCAATAATCGCCAAGTCAGGTTTAAATCCACAATTTAATATATTACGAGGGCTGTCTGGCTCGGTTATGTATTTTACATCGTATTTTTGAGCTTCTTGTAAAATATCAAAAAAATTTTCTTGGATTCTATTTTCTATAATTGATTTGAGGCAATCTTGACCAATGAGTTGTTTTTTAGATAATAAGTATATAATTTTGTATTGACTACATTCGTAGTAATTTTGGGAGCCATACAAAAGTTCTTCACAATTAACTTCTGGACAAAATTTAACCAAATACCTGAGCCAAGAACGATGAGGATGCTCCCCTCCATTGACCCAAATTAATCTACCAAACCAAAAATATAATTGCCATTGAGTATTTTTGTCAGACTTAACTAAAGCTTTTCCTGTCAAGTTATTTTGTTCAAAATTGACTAATAAATTGAGAAGTGGGTAAGTAAAGTTCATAGAGTTTGTGTGATTACTGAATTAGTGTTCTAGATAAGGGAGAGCCGAAAGCTTAATATTTCTTTACAAACAGCTTTTAATTTAATCTAATGAGTTATAAATTGGGTTAATTTGGCATCAAGAAATATCCCAAAATAATTAATTTTAAGTAAATGTTTACTCTATTTATCATCAAACCCGTTCCGAATATTTACTTAGCGCTCTTTTCGGACTCTGGGGGAGATAGAATTAAGAATAATAGCCTGAAATCGGTTAGTGTCACGAAGTTTTCGCCACAGATATGGCATTTAGTTCTCTTGCTTCACAAGAGCTTGGCACAGCAGCTAGTAAAACAAGGAATTTCCGTTGCCAACTGTCCTGGAGATTTAGTTCGTTTTTTAGCAGAGCCAACTGTAGCTGAGATTCCAGTAACACCAACAGATTATTACGCTCAAGCTAGTTTAATGCTAGAACAACAATTTGAAAATGATTCAGTTTTAGAAGATTTAATTCCAGCATATACTTAAAAAATATTGCTTTTATCAAGTTAAATTAAAACATTTTTTAACTAGCTATTTCTAAACAAAATTATTCAGGGACTGAGACAATTATGAATAGCACAATTCTAACTTACAATTTTTTATTAACTAATTTAAATCAAGCTTGTTTAATTCAGATGCCATCGAAGTTCACTTCTGTTGAGGCAAATGCTTTTAACAAACTATTTCAGCAATTTTGTCAAAATAGTCTTGCTGTCAAAAAAATAATCCTTGATTTTGGGCAAACTACCTTTATGGATAGTAGCGGTTTAGTTGGTTTATGCCAAATTGTACAGTTGGCTAAAAACACAAAATTTGACTTGACTTTTTGGAGTTTTTCTCCTCAGGTGAAAATGATTTTGTCTTTAGCAGGATTAGAACAAGTTTTTTCTAGTGAAGATGGCACGGATGCTATTATTACAGATGACAGCAACCAACAAACTAATATTCATCCTGCTGTACTTTCTAAAAGCAAGCGTTTGTTAGATATTTGCGGTGCTATAGTTGGTTTGGGAATTACGGCGATTTTGTTTGTGCCGATCGCCATTGCTATTAAGCTCGATAATCCAGGTCCAATTTTCTTTAGCCAAATTCGCTGCGGACACATGGGTAGAAAATTTCGGATTTGGAAATTTCGCTCAATGGTAGTCAATGCGGAGCAATTAAAGCATCAAGTAGAAAATCAAGTCCAGGGACCTTTATTTAAAAACGAAAACGATCCTCGCATTACCAGAGTCGGTAAGTTTCTGAGAAAAACGAGCTTGGATGAATTTCCCCAATTCTGGAACGTTCTCAAAGGAGAAATGAGTTTAGTTGGCACTCGTCCTCCTACCGTTAAAGAAGTAGAAAACTACGAAGTGAATTACCATCAACGTCTAAATGTTAAACCCGGTTTGACTGGCGAATGGCAAGTTAACGGGCGTTCACAAATCACTGATTTCAACGAAGTAATGCGCCTGGACTTGCAATATCAACAAAAATGGACTGTGCTTTATGATTTGAAATTAATTATTAAAACTATCGGAGTAATTTTTAGTAAAAAAAGTGGAGCTTGTTAAGATTACAATTAATACTTTTGATTTTTAATTTTTCCTTTTAACCACACCCAAGTAATCCAAGGGATAACTATCCTTTCTTCTGGAGGTGTATTTTCATCTTGAAACCACAACTTAAGTACCAGATAAAAAAATAAAATCCAGCCGATTACTGAGCCAACTATATAAGTAGCACCTAATAAAAACCAAATATAAGTCCATATCATAGTGTACCAAACGACTCTTTCAGGGAAGTTTTCTGGTTGAATTTTGTTGGGCTTTTGCTTCGTTTCGGTCATTAATTAGGGGATCCCACAATTAGCAACAGTCATAGTATTCCCGATTTCATTATTTCTTACTCAACAAAGTGTTAAGTGTTAACAGCCTTATTCGATGATTTTTAACATAATTTTTTTGCTGAGTTTAACTAAAGGTTCACGCCACCAGAGAATAGTTAATCCCATACTTACTAACAAACAGCCAATAACTGTTCCTGCCATGACTAATTTAGGTTTTGGTGCGCTAGGTTCAGTGGGAAGACCTGGTTCTTCGATAACCTGTATCATCGGGAAAGAAGCGAAGATACTGTTGGCGAATGTGCTACAAAGCATCTTACATCGAGTATTACTTATCGCCCAAGTAAAGATTTCTCGTTATTGTAGTACTATTAGTTTCATCCAATATTACTTTCGCCAACAGTATCAGCGAAAGGGTCTCCTTTGCTAAGATCGATTTTTGTGAGGGTAGAAGCAAAAACAGCTTGAGCAATCTGCAAATCCCGATCTAGAGTATCTAGTACTACTTCTTTTTGAGCCAGAATCGTTAATTCGTTTTCTAAGCGACTTATTTGGGCTTTAAGGGTTGCCATTTGCCCCAATAACCCTTCTTGTTCTGCTTTTAAATCTACTTCGATAGGCTCTAATCCTGCAACGGTCACTTCTCCTAATAAGGGGATTTCGAGTTCTCCATTTTGATTCACTTCATAGGTGCGAGCAAAATATTTTTCATTGGGAATCGAAACCGAAAGGCGATCGCCTGGAGATAAGGGTAATGCTGAAGCAGATGAAATCGTTGTTGAGGACATCAGGATTGTTCCTAAAATACCCAGACCGGGACTAAACTTGCTTGCAGTTTTCCTGGGGTTGAACATATAACGTCATCAGTGTTTAATTCCACCTCATCGTAATTTTGCGGAGTCTTATTTGACATCAGAAAATACAACTAATCAGAACTGATAGATACATAGATAAAGTTATACAAAATCAATTTAAGTCAGACAGATACACATACGCGATCACAAATAAGGGCTTGAGACACTAAGAATAACCAATTTAATCCGCAATCTGGGCCTGGCTTGGTACGTAATTAATCAGGAATCTCCTGATTTAGTTCTTTCTACAGGTGCTGGAGTTGCAGTTCCTTTTCTCATCTTGGCCAAACTCAAAGGTATTAAAACAGCTTTTATTGAATCTTTTACCCGGGTTAAGGAATTAAGTTTATCTGCTCGTCTAGTTCTTCCTTTTCTCGATGCGCTTTATGTGCAATGGAAGCAATTACAAGTTAAATATCCTCAAGCAAAATTAATTCGTCTCTAGATTTCAAGCTTGTGATCTATTTTTATCAACCATAACTATCATGAATACTAATACTTCTAACACACTGCCAACCATCTTACTTGTTGACGACGATACTAGTATCCGCATTACTGTTAAAACGGTTCTAGAAATTAGAGGATACGAAGTTATTGAAGCAGACAGTGGAGAAGCTAGTTTAAATATTTGTCAACAGCAAACACCAGACCTAATATTAATGGATGCAGTAATGCCTGGTATGGATGGTTTTAGTTGCTGTGCAAAATTGAAAAAAATCTTGGGTTACCAATCCCCACCGATTCTGATGATGACTGTTCTAGACGACAAAGATTCTGTTTATCGCAGCTTTGATGTTGGTATTACCGAATATGTCCTCAAACCCATCAATTGGGATAATCTCACTCGCACCATTCAACGATTACTGCAAAATCAACAAAAGCATAATCAACTCAAGCAACAATCTGGCGAACTTAATCACTTAAGACAAGCTATAGATGCTAATGTTCATCAAAGTTTAAAACGTTATAACCAAAAAGAACCCCGAAGAATGATTACCTTAAGTTTGTCAGGTTTATGATAATCCATAGCTAACCATCAATTTCTGTTGTTTTCTCCCTTTTCTCCCTTGAGTGTTCAGGGGAGTTTTTTTATTGATGGAAGAACTTATACAAAAAATATACATAATTGCAGAAACTTAAACAAATAAAGATACGCGATCGCAAATAAGGAATTGAGATACTAAAAATAAGCAAGAAATGCTAGACAACGACAAACACGAGATTGGCAATTATGATTTTAGTTACAGTTGGCACTGAAAAATTTCCTTTTAACCGCCTTATGGAATGGATAGATAATCTCATCCACCAAAACTTAATTCAGCCAAATCAAGAAGAAATCATTATTCAATATGGTTCTTGTACTATTACTCCTCAAGGAGCGAAGAATTGTTCAATTTTACCTTCAGAAGAGTTTAAAAATCTTGTAACTCAAGCTCGTTTAATAATTGCTCACTGTGGAGAAGGAACTATCGATCTATTAGCCAATATTAAAAAACCTTTTGTTCTTGTCCCCCGTAGTGGTAAATATCAAGAACACGTAGATGATCACCAAATGGAATTAGCAGAAGAGTTAGCTAAACAGGGAGTATCTATTGCTAACTCTCCCCAAGATTTAGTAGAGTTTTTAGCTAATCCTAAAGTAGTCCCAATCACTCACTCTCCTACAGAATATTACGCTCAAGCTAGTTTACTTCTGGAAGAGCAATTTGAAAACGAAATAGTCTTAGAAGATTTAACAGAAGAACTAATAGGCGATTTAGTTCCATCTTTTGTGTAAGATTAAGTGAATTTACGGTATTTTACTGAAAAATTACTGTTTCAAAAATTACTGTTTCTTGGCGGGGGAAGACAGTATTGACGTTACAAATAATAATGTTTAGATTAGAGTCAGTGTTTATTTTTGTTTAAAAGTTACAATCAAATCAAGTAATCCTGATGTTTGAATCTTGCTTACTAAAGTATATCTACTATAATTAGATAATTATTAAAGGCAATGATTGGTATAAGAAAAACCATCTTTCTGCTAGTTTTTTCTAGTTGTTTTTTCTCAATATTTATCCCCAAAAAAGCTCAAGCAATTCCTCAAACTCCTTTAATACAAAAGCATAAAATAAATGCAGAAACTCTAGAAGTTATTGATTATTGGACACAGCATTTTTTTGATTTACTCCGTCCCGAAACAATAGGAAAAGATGTTAAAGTTTATGATAAACTTTACCGAAGAGAAAAAGCTGCTATTAGCCAAGTAGTAACCTATGTTTTATTTGCTACTTGTCATCAATCCCATAGAAATCATTACTTCTTTTTAACAGAACAAGCAAGACCTAATAATTCAGAACAATATCCTCGTTATAGATATTATCCTAGAGCAATTAACAGAAATTTATCTAATAGACCCAGAAAATCAGAATTTAGCCCAAATAATCAGCAAGAATTTGTTTTAGAGGAGGAACATCTTTGGGAAAGAGATTTTTATTGGCGACAAAATCGAGATTATTTTTTTGAAGGCTTATACCGAGATTTAACCGATGCTATTTTTTATGCTCGTCATCCTGAAATTTCTCTTCAAGAAGACAAAATACAACATCTAAATTGGGCAACAGAGTGGGATTTTATTAGACGACGTTTTGCTAACTACGATCAGGAGCAAGTTTTAAAGCAGTATTTTATTCCTGTTTGTCATGACTTTCAATAATATTGTAAGGACTGCAAGACCTCAGATTACAAGTTTGGGTTGTTGGTGTTTACTATCTATCATTTCGTGTATCCGCAATTCATGAATTGCGGATACTTTTTTCAAATCGGCGTTAGTTTTTGTTTAGTTTTGGGAAGGTTAGGAGAAACAAAAGTTGCAATCGTCGAAACTTCTCAATAGATAAGATGAAGATGAATCCTAGAATACTGCACGTCATCGGAGATAAAGGGGTTGGTGGCTCGAATATTTACGTCAAAAGATTAGTTACTTCTCGTCTCCAAGAAGAATTTAACTTTTCTGTAGGGCGATTGGAAGAAATTAAGCCAAAAATTAAACATCTAAATCCAGATTTAATTGTCTTTCATTATGCTTGTGCTTGGAGATATCTTCCTCAGTTACTGTGGCTGAAACAATATGGTCAACTGGCGATCGCAGATCATCATTACTGTCAAGGATTTGAGCATTTGTGGAGCAAGAGATAATATACAGCAGTTCAAATCCCGTTATTTTAATAGTCTTAAAACTATTGCCATAATCATTGTGCCAATGGTTTTACTGCAATCTAGTTTAGCCCCGATCTACGTTCCGATTGTTTTTGGCGAAAAATGGATTCCAGCAATTCCTGTTTTAATTCTAATTTGTTTATCAGCAATCCCCCGTCCTTTTGCTGATTCTGCTTCTCAGTTACTATTATCAGCAGATAAGCCAGAAATAGATTTAAAGTGGAATATTTTGTTTACTGGCTTATTTGCGATCGCACTCTTCCTAGGTGTACATTGGCAGAGTCAGGGGGTCGCAGCTTCTGTATTAATCACTCACGTAATTTTTATGCCTTTGTTTACTCTTTGGGCAACTCGTTATGTCTTCAAAATTTTGTCAGTAAATTAGACAAAATATACAAAATATTATTAAATAAAACAACTTAATGAACGGGATAGCAAATAGTTGTTTTGGAAAATAAAGAAAGAGCATAAGTAAATAGCTAATGCTAATAATCTCAACTAACCAGATTAAAAAGTAGCTATGAAAAATTTCCCTGATTATTTGTTTATTTTGTTGATGGCATTTCCTGCTATTATTATAAGTTCTACTACTATTATGGCGAGTTCTCTAGATGATCCTAATGGATGTACTGTTAGCCCTGATAACCAAGGGTGTAAATTAAATAGACCTATAGATTTCGAGAGACAAGCTAAGAAACACAATTCTGTCCCACAAAAAGGCTATTATTCTCTAAAATTTTACAAATATTAGTAATCATAAATATAGCCTTTCTCAAATAGGTGAGGTTCATTTCCTGAACTCCCCTCGCGAAGTTAACCTCACTCGGAAATTAATTCGAGAATTGGTATAAAATCGAATTGAAGATTATTTCAAGATTAGTTTTTCTTGTTCTTCTGTCGTTGTATTGAGTAATTTGCAATTACTATGGAGACATTCTAAGAAAAATTGATTAGCTACATAGTATTGCTGGAGAATTTTTTGTTGTGGAATAGTAAAGTCCCATTGTGTTCCTTCATAACGAAAATCATTGATCATCCGACGCAATAGCACTAACCAATCTTTTCCTTCTATATTCCACCAAGCTAGTATTTTTTCTTTTCCTTCTGTTGGCTCAGGAAGTTTTTGTTTAAGGTTACTGAGAGCTTGTTTCATTTTAGAAGATAGAGAGAAACTTGATTCAAGGTCTAGGGAAAAACTAAAATTGATAATTTGTTGAATTGTGGGATTAGTCATTAAAGTTTCTGCCATAGCAAAAGCTCTTTCTAAGGCTAAATCTAAAGCTAGCTCGTTGTCTAAATTGTTAGCTAATCTTCCATCTAGAGTAATTGCTAAATTTAAGTCTCGATTGTGAAATAAACTAAAATAAAAAGCTCTGACTGCTGCTGATTTGTAAGGTAAGGATAGAGAGTTTGCTTTGGTGTCAATAAACTGCAAAAACTCTGGTAAATAAGATTCTTTTTGGATGAATGAGTCGATTTCTATTTTTAGTTGCTGGATGAGATAATCTGCGTTGGGTAATTCACTAACAGTTAATAAAATGACTTCGCACCATTGGGGGTTAAAGATTTTACTAGCCAAATATTGTAAATTTTGGTGCAATTCTTCTCTGGTAGAGCTAGAGACAATTTTTCTCGATGTAAGATATTCTTGAAACGTAAGATGGGAAAAAGAATAAACTCCTCTGGCTCTTTCTACTAATAATCCATGTTGTACTTCAATTGCTTTGAGAATTGCCTCGCTATCTAACCTTAAAGTTTCAGGATCCCTATTAGTATCTGGTAAAGTTAACAGATAATCACTAATAGTTTGTATAAATTCCTGTTTTTCAAAGAAAAAATTGCCTTTTTGAAAATTGTATGCAGCAATATGACTCAGAAGCTTGATTTTATCTGGCAAAGATAAGTTTTGATAAATAATGTCTCTTTCAATTCCCCTAGAACGATCCCAACGCAAGAGTAGAATATCTAATCCTTCTTGATATAATCTAGCTCTTTTGGTGGGAAAAGATAATCTTTCTTGAAATACTGAACAGATGAGATTAAGTAAGATAGGAGTAGTTACTAATTCTCGAATTGGTAGGTTTTCTTTACGTCGTAGTTGCTCTAAAAATTGCTGCGATTTGGTAGCTCCTGTTTCTGGGTTATTGGCTGTCGCCATGAACCATTTTTGGGCAAAAGTCGCTACTTGTTCTTGGTTAAAATCTGCTACTTCTAGATAAGTAAAACCATTAAAGCGATATTGCTGACCAGCTAACCGACAAGTAATTATGATCGGGTTTTGATAATAAACCTCTGAAAATTGCTGGATTTCTGACAATATTTCTACTTCATAATTTTGAGGGATTTCATCTAAACCATCGAGAAGAATTAATACTTTACCCTGTTGCAAAAGATTTACTATTTGTTCTGGAGCAAGATCGTAATTAGCCCAGAGATTTTGCAGATAGTTGATAATACTAAAGTTATTATTCTCTTTACATTGATGAACAAAAGTTCTTAAGAAAATAAATACAGGAAGACAATCAGGTTTAAATTTACCCTGAATACACTGTAGGGCTAGATATTGTAAAAAAGTAGTTTTACCTGCTCCTGGTTTACCTAGTAATACCAGTTTGTCGTGGTTATTAACAGCCGAAATAGCAGAGATAGATTGAGAATTGTTATGGGAAAAGTCGAGACGTTCAGAATGATTATTGTTTTGTAAATCTGATACTTCTAGCCATCGTTGGCTGGTTAAGTGAGTTAGTAAATTGAGATTGGTATAGATAGCATCTAATTTTAAAGGTTGAGCATATTCAAAAAAGGATTGTACTGTACTACATTGAGCTTGAATTTGTCCTTGAATTCTGTCTCTGGCAATGGTTAATAAGTCCTCAGAATTTAAAGAGGTGGTATTATTAGCAGTATGAGAAGATAAAGACTTAGATTTTTGGGGTAGATCCGCAATATCTTCCCACTCTAAATCTAATTGAAAGCAGAGATCGATAAAAATATGGCGCTCAACAGGCTTTCCCGTAAAAAATTTCCAAACTGATTGACGGGTAGATAAGCCTACCTCCGCAGCTAAATATTCTTGTGTCCATCCTGTAAGCTCAAAAGCTCTTTTTGCTTGAATAATTCCTGTGGGTGAGGCTTTTAGCGATCGCTTTGCCATAATTAAGAAATAGTTTAGTGATCAGTGGTTTGCATAGAAAGAAACACAGCCAAGTTACACAATTGATTAATCATTGACTGTTGTTGGTGTAATTGTTGCTTGACAGCTTGTACTTCTCGAAGCACTTGATTGGTGGCTAAGAGTCTCCGCATGCGCTGAGATAAGACAGCCCAGTGCATGGGTTTGGTAATATAGTCGGTTGCGCCACAATTAAAGGCTTGGTCTATAGATTTTTGATCGTCAAGTACAGTGAGCATTAAAATCGGGATTAAGTCACCTCCTGGAAGTTGACGAATCTTCTGGCAACAGGTAAATCCGTCTAAATCAGGCATTACTGCGTCTAAAAGAATGGCATCGGGTTTTAGGAGTTGATATTCTCCCAAACACTGTTCACCATTTTTGGCTTCTGCCACTTCATAACCTTCCTCTGTCATGGCTAGATTCAGTAAGGCGCGCATCGAACGATCATCATCAACGATTAAAATTAGGGGTTTTTCAGTGGTCTTAGAAGCTGTCATGTTCCCATTCTCTTTGTAAAGCTATCTCAACTTTGGCATACTCAGTTTGAAGTTGGGCAATTGCTTCTGATGTTCCTTTTGTTGTTCCCGTGCGAGCAATATTCTCCACTGTTTTACAGAGTTCGGCAACAGTAATTGCGCCTAAATTAGCACTACTAGACCGTAAACTATGGGCAGCCTTGCGTAAAGCATCAGCATTTTTTTCGGCTGCTGCTGTTGCTATAGCTTGCAATTTTTCAGGACTATCTTCAAAATACTGTCCGATAATTTTATTAATTAAGGTTGAAGCTTTGGCTCCTGCTAATTGACGCAGAGAATCCAAAACCTGGGAGTCTAGTATCTGATTTTCCTGGGTTGTCTCCTCTTCCTGCTGCGCCTCTACTTCTATGTCTCCTTCTATTTCTCCAAGTTTAAGAGACACAGCTTTACTGATTGCTTGATGGAGGTCATTAATTCTAATGGGTTTAGTGAGAAAATCATTCATCCCAGCAGCGAGACACTTTTTGCGGTCTTCTGGGGTAGCGTAGGCAGTAAGAGCAATAATGTAAGGTTGGGGGTCGCTTTCTTGAATGATTCTTTTACTAGCAGTAATACCGTCCATTTCAGGCATTTCCACATCCATCAAAATCAGATCGTAAGGAACAGAATTTAAAGCTGCCACTGCTTCTAAGCCATTACTGACAACATCTGCTCGCAAACCCAATTTTTCTAATAGCAGTAGCAATACTTGTTGATTAACCCCATTATCTTCGGCGATCAAAATTTTCAGGGGTACTGACTCGAAAGACTTGGTTATATCAGGGAACAGTTCAGAATTATGAGTAAGAAGACAAGCAGAGCTAGATTGAGCCAGTATCCTAAAGTAAAAAGTAGAACCAACATCCTCTTCTTGAGAAGAGATTTGCCAATCTGCAGGAGGATTCCCCGCTACTCCCCCGCGACTTTCTACCCAAATTCTTCCTCCCATCAGTTCGATTAATTGTCGGCAAATTGCTAAACCTAAACCTGTACCACCGTACTTGCGGCTAATAGAAGAATCTGCTTGACTGAAAGACTTGAATAAATGCCTTTGTTGCTCGGAAGTAATCCCAATTCCTGTATCTTTGACCAAAAACTCTAGTTGATAAAGAGATTTCTCTTCAGAAACCAATACCGAACTTACTCCTACCTCAATTCCTCCACTCTCGGTAAATTTAACGGCATTAGCAATTAAATTCACCAGAACTTGTCGTAAGCGAGTGATATCCGCCACAATAACCGATGGAACATCATCCATAACGTTACAAGTTAGAGTGATTTTCTTGGCTAAAGCTTTAGAAGCCAGTAAATCCATAGCTTCTTGCAGACAATTTTCCAGAACAAAAGGATGTTGTTCCAGTTCCAGATTTCCTGACTCAACTTTAGAAAAATCGAGAATGTCGTTAATGAGATTTAGGAGAGTTTCACTACTGTTACGAATAGTATTAATAAAACTTTGTTGCTCTGCTGTAAGATCTGTATCGAGTAACAAACCTGACATCCCAATAATGGCATTCATGGGTGTCCGAATTTCATGGCTCATAGTAGCCAGAAACTCACTTTTGGCTTGGTTGGCAATTTCTGCTGCTTGTTTGGCTGCGTTTAATTCTTGATTTTGCTTGGCTAATAAAATTTTTTGTAGACTTTCTCTTTCTAGTAACTGGGCTTGACCTAGGGCAATTCCTACCTGAGCAGCAACCGCTTCTAATAAATTAATTTCATCTTGTTTCCATTTACGAATCCGGTCACATTGATGCAGCGCAATTATCCCATTCACCTGACCCTGATAGAATGTGCGTACTGCTATCATAGATTTAATCTGTAGTTCCCGACATACTTCAATTATTGGTGTTAACATAGAGTCTTGAAATACATCATTGGTAACTACTGCTGCATCCTGACTCAAAACTTTCTGCGCGTGAGAGTTTCCCTCAATGGTAATTTCCCTAGTCATCATTGATGGCACATTGCCTTTGATATATTCTGCTACACAAGGAATACGACTAGGAGAACCGTCTATATATCGGTTAATAATGCAACGATTGACCTCAAAAGCTTTCGTTACTTGCTTTACTGTAATTCGGACAATTTTTTCCCCATCTAAACTTTGACGTATTTCTTGGGTTATATGTTTGAGTAAAATGCTTTTCAGAAATTGTTGCTTTAAATCTCGCTCAATTTGTTGTCGCTCAATTTGACTTTCCAACCACTGAATCATCAACTCTAGTAATTTTTTATCTCCTGAAGTAAAATTATACTGCCGAGATGTAGAGCTAAAAAAACAGAGAATACCCTCAACTTCTTGTCTAACATTGATTCCCCTTCCCAAATAAGTTGCTATGGAAAAATAGGGTTGCTCTTGATTGGCAGTCTCGCTGCAAGGGAGGCGCTGCGGGGTGACTATTTTCCCTTGCTCAGTCAGTTGATTAATAACAGTTGGCTCTTGAGCCATCAAAGTTTGTTGCCACAAATTGCAGCTTAACTTGGTTATTAACTTGGTTATGAGGTCTGGTAACTGAAGTTGCTTATTTTCTTGGTAAATTGACTTAATTTGCCAATAATCAGACTCTTTGAGCGCAAAAATTCCTACTTCAAGCCTGAAAAATTCACAACCAATTTTTAAGAGATTTTGCAGATCTTGCTCAAAAATACAATCTTTTACGCCAATAACTTCTTGTAATAAGCGATCGCGAAATGTTACTTCGCGAATGCGCTGCTCTTTCTCGATTTCTATTTGTTTTCTTTCGGTAATATTAGTTAAAAAGATTCTAATTAGCTCGCTTTGAGGAAGATAGTGAATGGCTTGTTCAAATGTTGCCTGCTCGAAGCTAATTTCTCTTACAAGAGAATCAGTTTCTTCTTTGAGGACTAAATCAGGAAACCCAAACAAGATAGGATGATTAATGCCTTGAATCTCTAATTCAGGAAATCTCTGTAATGCTGCTGGATTGAGATAAGTTATTTTTCCTGTCAAATCCAATTCAATAATGGGATTAGGAATTAACTCCGGAAAAGAAGCCAAACGAGCTAAAGCGACATCCCCAGAATCCCTAGTATCCTCTTGTCGTGCAATTAGGGTACTAAAAGAACTGGGAGGATTAGAGAAAAAACCCGAAACATCATCAGTTTCACAAAAATCATCAAACTGAGAATCTAAGAGATTCGAGAAAGCATAGTATTTAGCTTTAACTCCACCACCAAACTCAATTACATCACCATGTTTGAGGTCATGAGAAAGCTTTTTTTGACGATTAATAAATAAGCCATTAGTACTTCTTTTCCCATTGAGACTGCCATCAATAATACGGAACAAGGATTGCTCATTTTCTGGCATAGTGATCCGCAAAATAGTCGCATGATGCCGAGAAATAGATGGTGCGTCAAGTTCAATGGAATTACGAGAATCTCGCCCCAGAGAGTAAGTTGTTGCTTCTAAGGGAAAGGTTTTTTTTCCTTTTTGATCTTTGACTACTAGCAAGTGACGAATTTTTTGTCGTTCTTGGGCTTCTGAAAACTTCTCTGCCATCAATTTGCTCGCTCAACTTAGCTTTTATTATTTCTGTTGTATTCTTTGAATTCCCACTTGACCAACAAAAATAGCAAGTTATACCTCAAGTTATACAAATCAGACAACAAGAAATACGCGATCGCATATATGGGACTCAGATAATAGTGCTGTCAACACGGTGATTGGATATGAGCGTGGGGGATGCTGAGGAAACCTCAGCATATCCAACCACGCTGTTGTTCGCGCTTCCGAGAGCATATCCAACCGTCAAGATTTCAAGAGGGTTTGAGTTATGAAATTGGTGTCTGTTATTGTTCCTACCTACAACATCGAAAAATATATTGCTAAGACGATTCAATCAGTTC
>JASJEK010000365.1 GCA_030064915.1 Xenococcaceae cyanobacterium MO_234.B1 | reverse complement strand
GTTAAACCACGATTGTAATAAGCATCGGATAGATGAGGCGCAAGTTCAATAGATTTGTCAAAATCCGCAATAGCTTTCGATAATTCTTCTGTTTTGCGATGAGTCAAACCACGATTATAGTAAGCTTGAGCCAAGGAAGAATCGAGATTAATAGACTGATTAAAATCGGCGATCGCCTTACTATAGTTACCTGTTCTAGAATGGGCAACCCCGCGAAATAAGTATTCTTGAGCAGTTTGGAGATTCATAGCTAATATAGAGAGAAAAATATACTTGAGATTACTTATGTATATTTTCGCAGATGAATTAGGTTTCAAATTTAAAAATTCTTCAAAGATTATGTATTGAAAATGTAAAGTTTTCTTCAAAATCAGCACTATTTTCTGTTCCCTCTTTCTAAGTCCGTAAAAAGCAAGATAGAAAGGACAACCATAAGCTAGTACATTATAAAAAACGATTCTTGTACCTAAAATATGACCGATCTCACTTATGTTTATGGAAATTGGATTCCGACAAAATCTTGGTTAACGCCTTTGCTGGCAACAGCTACAGAATCAGAAGCAGAAAATAGTTCTCTAGTTCTAGCAGGGGTTTTACTCAGCCTGGTCATTATCTATTTCGCTAGCAAACTAGGAGGTGAAATTTGCGCCCGTATTAATTTACCTCCCGTCTTAGGAGAATTAGTCGGTGGGGTATTGGTAGGGGTTTCTGCTTTCGGTTTACTGGTTTTTCCCGAAGGAGGTAGTACCGCAGAAGATTCCCTAATTATTGGTTTCCTGCAACAAACCGCAGGTTTAACACCTGAAGCTACAACCTCAGTTTTTGCTGCTCAAAGTGAAGTAATTTCTCTGCTTTCAGAATTGGGTGTCATAATTCCTTTATTTGAAATTGGACTAGAATCAGACCTCAAAGAACTGATCCGTGTTGGTCCTCAAGCTGCGGTTGTAGCAGTAGTTGGGGTAGTTGCACCTTTTGCTACTGGTACTGCTGGTTTAGTTTATTTGTTTGGTGTTCCTGTTGTTCCAGCAATTTTTGCTGGTGCAGCTTTAACTGCTACCAGTATTGGTATTACAGCTAAAGTGTTAGCAGAGTTAGGACAACTCACCTCGAAAGAAGGTCAGATTATTATCGGTGCAGCAGTCTTAGATGACATTCTCGGTATAGTGATATTGGCAGTAGTAGCTGCTTTAGTAAAAACTGGAGAAGTTCAAATTAGTAGTATTGTTTTCTTAATCATCAGTGCAGGAGCCTTTCTCATTGGTTCAATTGTTCTGGGTAGGTTTATTAGTCCCTTTATCATAGGACTAGTTAATCAGATGGAAACTAGGGGTCAAGTACTCTTGACAGGTCTAATTTTTGCTTTTGCTTTGTCCTATATCGCTACAGTAATTCAATTAGAGGCTATTTTAGGAGCTTTTGCTGCTGGGCTAATTTTGGCAGAAACAGATAAACGGAAAGAATTGGAAGAGCAAGTTATTCCTGTGGCTGATATTCTCGTTCCCATTTTCTTTGTCTGTGTGGGAGCAAGAACTGACCTCAGTGTCCTTAATCCCGCAGTTCCCAGTAACCGTGAAGGATTAGTAATTGCCGGATTCTTGATTATAGTCGCTATTTTCGGAAAAGTAATTACTGGTTTTACTGTGTTTGGACAAGAAAGTCTCAATAAAGTAGCTATTGGTGTCGGAATGATTCCGAGAGGAGAAGTAGGATTGGTATTTGTAGGAGTAGGTTCAGCCAGTGGTGCTCTATCAGAATCTACAGAAGCAGCCATTATTATGATGGTAATTATCACTACTTTTGTGGCTCCTCCTCTACTGCGTCTAGTTTTCCAAGAACCGGAAGTAGCTACTCCATCATCCAACTGAGAAAAAAAAACCCAACTTTATCTCTATGTCGCCTACAATTACAATTTTGTAGGTGATTTTTGTAGGTGATTTTTTATTTTTCTGTCACAAATTACCAATGAAAGAATAAAATTTAGCAGAAACCTAAACACTTATCTTTTCGTCCCTGTCGATTAGTGAATGAAATGTATATCATGGAATTTGATCGCGGTTAGACGGAAAAATAACTAGGGGTCGTTGACAAAACTGTACTGTGAGGAAAACTAACTGTGAAATTACACTGGCTATTATCAAGTATTTTAGGTGTTTTTCTATACTGTTCTCCTGCTTATGCAGGAAGGTTATTGTCTTGGGAATTTAAACCTAAAGAAAATCGCTTAGTGTTTCTAACTGAGGAAGGTGTACAACCTAAAGCTAAGTTGATTTCCAACCCGACTCGTCTTGTGATCGAACTTCCAGGGACTACTTTGGGCAGAACCACGGTTAAGGAAAATTATAGTGGTACAATTCGGGGTTTTCGCATTGGTCAATCTACGGCTAACACCGTGAGTTTAGTTGTAGAATTAGCTCCTGGTTATACCCTTGACCCTCAACAAGTTAAGTTTCGTGGTATCTCCCCTACTCAATGGACTGTCAACATCCCTACTCCCACAATTACCAGAACTTCCCAACTCACCACCCCAATAGCTTCTCCTCGCAATACTCTCCCTCCTCCCAGAACCGTTACATCCCCGCCGTCTAGAACTGTTCCACCTCGTCCTACTAGAACTATTCCACCCCTTCCTGCTAGAACCGTTACACCCTCTCCCACAACAAATACCAGTAATTCTTTTACTACTACTTCTTCTTCTATCTACATTAAAAAAACTCGCCACGGCTTTTTTATTGATATAAGTGGCGATCGCGCAGCGCCAGTTCGCGATCGCAACAAAAAAATTCTTTACAGTCGCAGTGGTTCAATTATTAACTTTGACTTAGAAGATATTACCCTACCCCAGGATTTAGCTACCAAGTCTGTAGCAGTTAATGAGTATGGGGTTCAAGAAATTCAATTTACTCAGACTAGTCCTTCCCAAGCTCGCATTAGTCTCAAAGTTACAGATAATTCTCCCGACTGGTTAGCTACTTTCAGTCGCATCCGAGGGCTGATTTTAGTTCCCAAGAGAAATAACTCTAATCTGGCTCGGACTCCTCTATCTACCACAACACAGAGACCCTCTACTCAGAATTCCACCACTGTCGAAGCTTTAGAACTGTCTAATAATGATACTCAACTTTTAATTAAAAGCGATCGCAGTTTGCTGGCTCGCAGCCAATTCCGAGGTAATGGGGTCTATGAAATTAGGATTAATAATGCTCAATTGGCTGACCCTTTTAGAGGTCCCCAATTAAAAGCAGGAAGCCCCATTTCTCAACTCAAAGTACGTCAAGAAGGTTCTTCTGTAGTAATTTTGGTCACTACTAGGTTAGGAGTCAACTTAGGCAATATTACCCAAAAAGCCAACAATCTGGTTTCTCTACCAATCCAGCGCCTTCGTCAAGCAACCATATTATCTCCGATCACGATTCCACCTCCTACCTCTGGGAGCAATAGACCATTGGTAATTATTGACGCTGGACATGGAGGACAAGACCCAGGAACTATTGGGATTGGAGGTGTCAGAGAAAAAGATATCGTCTTGCCGATTTCTTTGGATGTTGCAGAAGAGCTACGCAAGCAAGGTGTAGAAGTCAGAATGACTAGAGACCGAGACTACTTTGTGAGTCTTCAAGGGAGGACTGATCTAGCTAATAAAATTAATGCGGATTTATTTGTCAGTATTCACGCTAATGCCATTAATCTTTCCCGTCCCGATGTTAATGGTTTAGAAACTTACTACTATCAAAGTGGTCGTCGTTTGGCTGAGGTTATTCACTGGAATATTCTCAACAGTGTTCCTATTAAAAATCGCAATATTCGCCGTGCTAGATTTTTTGTCTTAAGGCGTTCCAAAATGCCTGCGGTATTAGTAGAAGTGGGATTTCTTACTGGGGCTGAAGATTCTGTCCGACTCAAAAACCCCAATCATCGTCGTCAGATGGCAAAGGCGATCGCCAGGGGCATCATACAATACATTAAGCAAAATAAAATCTAAGTATATGTTCCTAAATCAGGAATTTTAAGTTAATCTGATTCTTAATATCTTATGATTAGCAAAATTTTTATCCAGTAGCTTATTGTAATCAATGGTAAGAAACCAGAATTTACGGATTGGCTTATTTGATAGTGGTGTGGGGGGATTGACAGTTCTCAGACAAATTTATCGCCGAATGCCAAATGAATCAGCCCTTTACTTTGGGGATACTGCTAGACTTCCCTATGGTACAAGGTCTTCGGAAGAGATTTTAGAGTTTGTTCGGGAAATTCTGGACTGGATGTCTGGACAAGGTGTGAAGATGATTATCATGGCTTGTAATACCAGTTCCGCGTTAGCCCTAGAAACGGTAAGGGAAGAGTATGGAATACCTATATTAGGGTTAATCTTACCAGGAGCCAGGGCTGCGGTACAGCAAGGCAAAAGAATTGGCGTAATTGCTACTCCTGCTACTGCATCTAGTAACGCTTATCGTCAAGCGATTCAAGAAATCGACCCCACTGCCGAAGTATGGCAAGTAGGATGTCCTGAATTTGTTATGTTGATTGAGAGCAATCAAATTTACACTCCCTATACTAGACAAGTTGCTCAACATTATCTCCAGCCTTTATTAGACCGTAAAATAGATACTTTGATCTATGGCTGCACCCACTATCGCCATTTAGACAGGGTATTTCGCTCGATTTTGCCTGCTTCTGTCAAGATAATTGATCCAGCAGAACATATCGCGATCGCAGCAGAACAAGAACTAGAATTAATGGGACTAAAAAATAATGGACAACCTCTGACCACTCGCTTTTACGTGAGTGGTTCTTCTCAGCAGTTTGCTAGATTATCTCAACAATGGCTTGGCTGTATCCCTCAAGTAGAAAAAATTTATATGAGAGAGCTATCTAATTTTTCGATAACTCTCAATCCCCAACCCCTAGATAATTAGTTAACTATTAACTTCTAGTTGTTGATGATCCTTCCCATTGGAGGGTCCAGACTTTACTTTGCACTGATTTTCAGCTACCTTAAGAAGTCCATACACAGCCATTAAATAAATAGCAGCAAGCAAGGGAATAAACACAGGCAAATCTCCGTATTTCATGGCATGGGCAGTAGTAAATTTAGTATGAGAAACAGGGAAGTTACAGTGATGAAGATAGAACTCATCAAACATCAATAGTCAACAAACACCTCTAAAAGACAACCTTCTTAGATTGCTCTTGCTGTTGCAGCACAATCTCCCTGCACTAGTGTCAGAATTGCCTTTTTATTGGTTTGGATCTGATATTATGAACGAATAGTTTTATCAAGCTGTGTCTTGTGAACACAAAAGCTCGATAGGTGCCTTTCCCCTCACACCAGACAAAGGCCACTTTGTTCTCTTGAACTAGAAGTTCTCTTGAACTAAAGGTTTGATAAATCTATGGCGACGGGCTTACTTAGCTTTCTTTTTCTGCTCATAACTATTAGGAACAAACTGCCGTTTAAGCCCAATAGTTACTCTTACAACTCGATTCGAGTCAGCAGTATTGAGAAATTTTGCACCCCTTAGTATTCAATTTTGTGAATTCCTAATATAAATAATATCATAAAAACTGCAATCTTAGCAATTTCGATAAAACTTTTTCTTCATAATTTCTCTATTACCATTACTGTAATTGATATTTAACTCTAACAAAATAGTAGCGAGTAACATAATGGGGACTGCCGTAGTGTTCAGTTAGCTGAACTACTTAATTTACCTACAGCCTATGAAAAAGAATTTGAAGATTTTTTAGCGATCGCTTAATTTGAAATAAATATGGGGGCTAACCCATATTTATTTCAAAATGAGAATTGCTGGCATTGTATTGGTTGGATACATAATAGACTTGTCCGAAAATTTGCATCTAAGTCTGTGACTAGCTTTGACCCAGGTTGAAAATTTTAGGGAAAATGCCAGTCAGTACGGTAACATAAGGCTTGGAAAGCATTAATATTAGTAATGAAGCGAAAAAAGAGTCTAAGTAATTTATACCTATTGCTCTTTTTTCTAATCTTTAAAACGAAAACTTAAAAGCTCCTATTCTAAATCTGACCAATCCACAAATCACGAGAATAACTTGTTTATACGTTCGAGAATGGAGTCTGAATCTTAGAAATGCCACTCGAAAAATTTTAATAATACGAATGAGATGTTCTACATAAATTCGTTCTTGAGAAATAAGTTTATTTGACCGCGGAATGCGGTCCTCACAAGGGTAGGTTTTTTACAATTAAGAAGAATCGGAAAAAGCTAAATCGCTGAAATGATTAAAGGAGAAGGGAAGCAGACGACAAGCGAGTGAGGGACTGGCCATTGAGTAGTCGCCCTATTACAGTTAACAAACCATTAAGAAAACAAGAGATGTGACGGGGTTCACAAGCTGTGGAATTGAATTC
>JASJEK010000364.1 GCA_030064915.1 Xenococcaceae cyanobacterium MO_234.B1 | reverse complement strand
TTACATAACCAAGATTAACAATGTCAGCACTAATTAAAGGTTGATCGAGAAAATAATAAGGGTCCCATCCTGCACTAATATGCCCTACTTCTTGAATCCTTTTAACATCTCCTCCATAACCACAACCGTAATCAAAAAAAGTTGTTTCTTTAATAAATAATCCTGCTTCTAAAACTAGACGTACAGGGCGGGATAACTCATTACGATATATTGCTGCACGATGGCGATCAATATTGATATTCTTTTTCAAAGAATACTGATTATTAAGAGGACAAACTACATGATGTCCTTCAAAGCCTAAACCATGATCTGCTAGTAATTGTTGCCATTGTTGCCACATTCCAATAAAGCGGGAATTATCTAATAGACCCAAAGATATTTCTTCTTGAGTTAATTGAGCAAATTCTTGATATAGAGGATAATCGGAAGTAACAAAAGTTTCTTTGCGATGTAATATGGGAGGATTATCTGAGTTTTGATACTGACGTTGTAAGACTTGTTGACTATCAAAATCAACAATTAAACTTTTCTGTAGTTTGGGATGAGGCTCACTATCAAAATCAGGATAAAAAAGGTAAGATATTTTGGGTTTATCTAAAGCAAATTTAACTAAAGTTGCCTCTGTAACATCCTCAGCTAGATTTCTGGCATTTTTTTCATACTGTTGTAATATCGGAGCGATCGCATTTAAAGCTTCAGTATGAACATATAATGCACCAGGCAACAGCTTCCCAATATTGCTATTTTGACAGCTAGAAACGATTGTCGAAAAGTCTGTCATAACCACAAGCCTCTAGTAAAAAAAACAATGCCCTATTACATCGGTTTTGATCAGAAAGACCTGGGAGCAAATATCCCAGAAATAGCATTATTATCAGGAGAACCAGAGCGATCGCGTCACATAGCTTACACTTATTTACAAAATGTAAAATTACTTTCAGAATATCGGGGACTACATAGTTATCTGGGTTATTTACCTGATGGGAAACCTATCCTAACAGCTACTAGTGGTATGGGTGCGCCTTCAGTCAGTATTGTGGTTAATGAATTGATCCAAGTTGGCATCAAAAAAATCATCCGCATTGGCACTTGTGGTTCAATTCAACCTTATGTTTCAGTAGGTAGCGTGGTAATTTCTCAGGGTGCTTTGTGTCGTCAAGGTGCAGCCAATGATATTGCACCTCTAGAGTATCCTGCTGTTGCCGATCCTTTCCTGACTGTAGCATTAGTAGAAACTGCTCAAAAATTGCAGATTCCCTATCATTTAGGTATTACCGCATCAGTAGATAGTTTTTATGAAGGACAAGAACGCACTAAATCTTCTGCCAATCCTAACCTACAATCTTGGCTATTAGGCATTACTCACCAATACCGTCACTTGAATATTCTCAACTACGAAATGGAAGCAGGAACATTATTTAAGATGGCTAGTGTCTATGGTTTTGCTGCTGCTTGTATCTGCGGAGTCATCGCCCAACGCACCGAATCTGAAGATATTATGGCTCAAGATAAAAATCTTGCTGTAGAAAGAGCGATTAAAGTTGGGCTTCAAAGTTTTTCCCTGGAATGATATCCCGAAAAATTCTGGATATTATACTTATTAGGCAGGGGATGATGAGTGGCTATTGGGGTTATCGACAATTAGGTAGATTTGTCGAACGCCACGGAAGATAATTGATTAAAAGATTGCAAATTCCCAAAGCGAGAGTTCCTTCTTATTCAGTAATCAGAAGAGTCATGGTCAAATTAGACTACAAAGAACTAGAAAGAGTCTTTAATCAATGGAATCAACAATATAGTTTAATTCCTGCATCAGAATGGATCTCTGTTGATGGCAAGAGCCTCAAAAATACCGTAAAAAGCTGGATTTGCTCCAAGGAATTTATCTCTACTCAAAACCTGGGTTTTAACCCTTTTAAGGACACATGGCTTTGAGTCGATTAAAGGAGCAAGAGCGTGAAATGAGCCATAATTTAGGTTATATCCTTAGTTTTTGTACTTAATATTTATTATCTTTGATTAACTCTCATTATCTTGAACTTGAAACAGCCCTACCTTAGAGCCCCTGCTTGGCCAACCCATCATTTCAAAATTGACAGACTAGTAGTTGGTATGGCTATTTCAAGGAAGGGGATTTTTTGTGGGAATGTCCTCAAGGAAATCATTTTTTCCACTACTTTTATCCCCAGGAAGTCAGCCGACAGATACTTAAGTTTTGGCGTTTGAATTCAGATAAGCAACAAGTCCCAGAAGGCAAAAATCGGTCTAATCAATTAATGACTCCCATTGCCAACAAATCCCAAAGTTAAGCTATCAGAAGCCAAGAAGTGACCAATATGATAAGCTCTTTCTTCAGTTTCTAGCAAAATTTTCTCGTAAAGATAACGAGTAGCGCGATCGCCCAAACTTTCTGCTTGGGCAGCTTGAGAGCGTAACAATTTAATTATGGCTTGTTCTGCTCCTAAATCGTGTTCTAAAGAGTGACGACAGTTATAGACACCATCAGATTCTTGTTGAAAACAGCACAATTCCGCTAGCTTACTGAAGCTGGCAACAGGGACTCCTCCTATTCCATCTAACCTTTCACCCAAGTCGTGAACATGACCTCGCACTTCCTCCAAACAATCTTGGAAAAACTGATGTAGGGAGTAAAATTCTGAACCTTCAACCACAAAATGATGTTTCTGGTATTGCAGATATAGAGCTTGAAAACTAGCCAAAGCTAGATTCAAGCCTTCACAGACTGGAACTGTAACTTCTTTTTCAAAACCAATAGGATTATTGGCAATTTCACCGAATGGTTGAAAGACTAGTGTTTGTGTCATGATTCTTTATTGGTTAATAGTTAATAATTGATAGCTAATAGTTATTTGTCCTTTGTCCTTTGTCCTACATGCGGCTTATCCGAAGATGTAGATGTATCCTTGAGGAAAAGCCTTTGTGTCTATTAACGACTAACTACCATTGACTGATGACTAATGACATCTAATTCCGTTGACCAACATCTCTCCAACCATTCGATTGATTCAGAGCGGGTGCTGACAAATTGCTGTATGGCACTGCGGAGTAAGATGGCATGAATGCAACTATCAATTTCGATCCAGAGTGCGCCATCTGCGGGACACCAACTGGGAATATTTAGTTCTTGTAGTCGGCGATGAACACTCCAGCGATCGCTACGCTGGATTTTGCTAACTTTACTGACAAAATTAGCAGGGCAAGTTGATTTGTACATGATTTTGACCTTATTGAGTAGATAAATTCTGTAGTTTTTGTTCCAAACTCTCGATACGATCGAGTAAGGAACGAATAACTTTTGCTTGGGGATCGGGTAAGTGACCGTGTTCGAGAGGACAGCCATGACCAGTTCGAGAAACGATACGTCCTGGAACTCCTACTACCGTTGAATCGTCAGGTACATCCCGCAGAACTATAGAACCCGCACCAACCCGAACATCATTACCCAGATTAATATTTCCTAAAACTTTTGCACCAGTCCCAACTACAACATTCCTACCGAGAGTTGGGTGACGTTTGCCTGTTTGTTTTCCTGTTCCCCCCAGAGTGACATTTTGGTAGATTAGGCAGTAATCGCCGACGATCGCCGTTTCACCAATTACTACTCCCATACCGTGATCGATAAATACTCCTTTACCAATGGTTGCACCAGGATGAATTTCAATACCAGTGAGAAATCTACCTAAGTGGGATACAAAACGAGCTCACAAGGGTAGGTTTTTTACAATCAAGAAGAATTAGAAAAATGTAAATCGCTGAAATGATTTAGAGGCAAAGGAAATAGACGACCAAAAGAGATAGACTGACCGTTGAGTAGTTGCGCTATTACAGTTAACAAACCATTTATAAAACAAGAAAGAGTGAGAGTAGGAATGGGAAAAGAAGCCGAAGAGTGATCGTCAATTAAGGGTTGAGCATCAGAAATTTCCTGCTCTCCACCAAGAGTCAGCATCCACAGCATAGCAACGGACATTGCTAACCAATGACGTTCGGATCGATCTGGTTGTCTTAAACGAGTTTTATGCCACTGCCAGCCATCACTTTTAACATCTCGATACGAACACTCAATCCATGAACGAAATCCGTACCAACGAACATCCGCCTCCACTGGGTTCAAATCAGTCAAAATTAGCCAGGGGTCTGTATAATCATCATCCCATTGAGCTAGAAGAGTGCAATCAATCGGATTACTCTTGAAGCAGGTAATTTGTCCCGACCAATTTTTGTTCTTGGGAGTGACAAGGGTAGCTAAAGGCTGCCATGAAGACGAATCAGAAATGCAGTACTGACCTTGGTGATTGATTCTCAAAAACGGATGCCAACTAAGAGCGACAATTTCTTCATACAACCAAGAAGCATATAACCCTCTATCGGCACTCACAATCACCAGATAGTCTTGTGGAACAATCTCTTTAAGAGATTGAAACAGTTGTTTCCAGTATGGTTTCCAACTTCCTTTCTCTGTTCCTCTGACCACTTTCCAGGCAATAGGGATAGCACATCGGCGGTAAAGGACATTAACTGAGAGCACTGTAAAATTCTGACCAATGCTAGTAGCATCTATGGCAATAGGTAGTTCTCTAGTTGTTTGAGGTAGTAAATCAATAATCCATTGAAGTATTGAACCAAAAGATCCTGTTACCTCCATTGACGCTCTTTTATTACCCTTTTTGGCTTTAGCTTCTCCCGATTTATACCACTCTTTCAACCTCTGCCTGACCGTATTTTCTGGTTCTTGATTTACTTTGGCAATCAAAGTTGAAACTTTGGTTAAACTACTTGATTGTGTCATTACCATCCCAAAACTCCAAGTTGCTAATCCCGATATTTGTGGTAGGCTCAAACGCGGAAATCTATAACTAATAATCTGTTTCCAATCTTTGAGATGTTGATTTAATTTCATCTCTGCGAAGTTGTTTTTAGTTCTGACTTTAACTTATACATTCTTTTTGAGCCTTTACTCACACCTTTGTAAAAAACCTACCCTTGTGAGGGATAGGTTACCACCACTAATCCGGATAGAATGCGAGCCGTCTCATCATCAGACTGGGCAGTGGTGGTTTTTCTCTAATAGGTGAAGTTGGCTCCAAAGAGAAGAGTAAGGATTCAACTAATCTACTTTCTTCAACCTATTAAACTCTATTAGATTGACATCAAAATCTACAGGTTTTCCACGTAGCTCAGATAGAGCATTTTCTATGACTTTGACGTCAGTTGCAGTTATGACACCTGGAGGTGCAAGAACATCAAACTCAACTATAGGAGGTTCTACATCTAGATTTAGCCGGATCTCCAGAAGTCTAGCTTTAGACCAATGAGGGTTTTCTTGCCCTAACTCGCCTACCTGGCGAAGAATTATACTTCTAATACGGAAATCATCGAAAGAGAACTTTAAGGGCAAAGCAATTAAAGTTAACACTACTAGAGATAAGAATAGACCTATTAACGCTGTCTTGAACCTGCCATACCCTTGAAGAAGAAATACTAATCCACCAGAAAAAACAACAGCGATAAAGTTAGTCAAGAAAAGTAAAAAAGCACCCTCTCCAACATTTAGCAGATCGTTGATAATTCGGTAATCAGTGTTAACAGTAGGGTCAATAATTAGCTCTGGACCAAGGGCTAAACCAGTGCCAACTACGCATAAGGGAGGCACTAAAGCCACAGCAATCGCGACTCCAGGAAGAACATCGGCATTACTCACAGCACGACGAGTCATAGCAAAAGCTCCAGCAGTTCCCGAGGCTATAGCAACTCCCAAGTCTAGTAAATTAGGATTAGTGCGAGCTAACATCTCTGAGCCAGCAATTTTTATTCCTAACGATTGGACAATAAACCAAGAAACGAAAATTGACCATAAAATACCAGTGAGCGACGTCACGATAGCTTTTCTTAGAAGCTTTGGCTTGAACTCGAGCAGCCCATAAGACAAACTCAAAATGGGGTTCATCATGGGAGCGATAATCATTGCACCAATTACAGTTGCTGTACTATCGGCAATTAACCCCAAAGTGGCGATCGCCGCCGCTAGACCAAGCATAAAATAAAATCTAAAGGAAGGTATGGCTCCCAGCTCCAATAACTGCTCCAATTCCTTCTTAGGCTTACAACCCCGAAGTGGTTTAGATAGAATATTATTTAACATAAACATTCAACTAGTCACCTAAATTCGCGACTATCTCCACGCCTCCAATTTTGTTGACAATAGTGAATGGATGATAGTTAGCAGTCTGAATAAAAAACTAGCTAGCGAGTGAATTAAACTGAACATAAACACAAGTTGATTTTTTGTTCGATCTTGAAAGCATCTATCTAAC
>JASJEK010000363.1 GCA_030064915.1 Xenococcaceae cyanobacterium MO_234.B1 | reverse complement strand
AGGTCTGTGAATCATCATCAGTCAACTCTGTTTTTAAGCCCCTTCCACCACCGCCAAAAGTTAACTAAAAATCTCCCCCGAGGCGCGGGGAAAGGGAAAAATAGTCCCGAAGATGGTATTAAGCTTTGCCTATAAGAGTGCGAAAGGTAAGAGAAAGTGAGGATTTCAATGATTCACCAAACCAACTAGTAGCGCTACGGGTCAGTCAAAAGTCATGCATTCAAAAGTTTTTAATTACAAAGCTTTCAAGGTTTTTGAATGGTTGTTTTACTTGCGCCTAAGTCTACTAGAGATTGAAGTTTTGAATCAAGCCAGAGAGAGGTATCCATGTCAGTAACCAACATCAAAATCAAAGCAGTTAATGGGGAAACCGGTGAGTTTAAAGAGAAACTCTTAACACTAGCAACGGTCGGACAAAGAGAGTGTCTCCTGGGCAGACACCCTAGTTGTGACTTAGTTCTTGATAGTGCGGAAGTGAGTCGCATCCACGGTCGCATTTGGTGTCAAGATGGACAGTGTTTCTTTACCGATCTTGGTAGTACAGACGGCTCCCAAATTGACGCTCAAGAAGTTGAGATTAATCAGGTTTATCCCCTGAACCCGAATAATCTGCTCCGCATCGGTGGATTTGTGCTGACCCTCTCCCAGATGTCTTCTGAGGAGAATATTTCCCAGCTCCAACCGACAGCAGAACCAGATGCTCCCAGTCAACCTCGTCAATGGAGTTCGGGAGAGCTGACCGTTCGCTGTCTTCAAGCGATCGCAGAAACCCAGGATGTCAAAACCTTTCGCTTTGTCGCCGAACCAACCGTACTATTCTCCTATAAGCCTGGGCAGTTTGTGACCTTAGATTTAGAAATTGAGGGAAAAAGGGTGATGCGCTCCTACTCTATTTCCTCGACTCCCTCTCGTCCCCATATTTTAGAAATTACCGTTAAGCGAGTTCCACCCCCAACTGATGTAGCCGATGCGCCACCAGGTTTAGTTTCCAACTGGTTGCACGATTACCTTACCGTCGGCTCTCAAGTCAAATTAAAAGGTCCGATGGGGAACTTTACCTGTGCCGATAACCAGGCTCAAAAACTGCTATTTATTTCGGCAGGCAGCGGAATTACCCCCATGATGTCCATGTCACGGTGGCTCTGTGACACTGGAGCTAATGTGGATGTTGTTTTTATCCATAGTGCCCGCAGTCCCCGGGATGTCATTTTTCGGCAGGAATTAGAGTCCATGGCAGCACGGCATACCAATTTTAAGTTAGCAGTTACGACAACTCGCTCCGAACCAGGTCAAGCTTGGGTTAGATACACTGGCAGACTCAATGAAGTGATGCTGCAAGCGATCGCTCCTGACTTCCGGTCGCGCACAGTTTATGTCTGTGGACCAAATCCTTTTATGGAGGGGGTGAAAACTATGCTAGAAACACTCTTGTTCCCGATGGAGAACTACCACCAAGAGAGCTTTGGCAGTCCGAAAAGAAAGCGATCTGTGAAGGAAAAACGGGAAGATGGGGTGACTAAAGTAGGTGAAGCAGAGGGGTGCAGGGAGGAAGACTCTAGCCCAAAATCCGCCCCGAATCAAGAGCATCCCCCAGAGACTGCCCAAGAGGAGCCAGAAAACGTTACCTCTGTTAAGACAACTCAGGAGCAATCACCTGTTGTGGTCTTTGCCAAGGTAGGTAAAGAGATCGCCTGTGATGAAGAAGATACCATTCTCGATCTGGCTGAACAAGAAGGGATTGAACTTCCCTCTGGCTGTCGCATGGGAGCTTGTGGAGCTTGTAAGCTGGCTCTGTTAGAAGGAGAGGTTAATTATGATGATGACCCTGACTGTGAACCAGGACATCTTCTCACTTGCATAGCCAAACCAGTTGGGCGGGTTGTAATTGAAGCTTGAGCTTGTACAGGTAACAGAGGACAATCAACCATCAACCATTAACCATTAGCAGCTATGGATACTATGCTCAATTCAGGCGATATTTTAAACTCTCGCTATCGAATCTTACACCAGTTAGGACACGGTGGTTTTGGTCGTACCTACTTGGCAGAAGACATTAATCGTTTTAACGAACCCTGCGTTCTCAAAGAATTTGCACCTCAGCTTCAAGGCTCATTTGCTTTGGAAAAAGCACAAGAGTTGTTCGAGCGGGAAGCAGGAGTTCTCTATCGGTTAGAACACCCACAAATCCCTAGATTTCGAGAATTGTTCCGTTATAAGTATCAAGGCAAGGGACACTTGTTGTTAGTACAGGACTACGTTGAGGGTCAAACTTATCATACCCTGGTCAATAATCGCGCTCAAGAGGGAATGAAATTTAGTGAAGCCGAAATAAGCCAGTTACTCTGGCAACTGCTGCCCGTTTTAGAATATATTCACTCAATCGGGGTAATTCACCGCGATATTTCCCCCGATAATCTAATTTTACGCTGCTCCGATGGACTGCCGGTGCTGATTGACTTCGGTAGTATCAAGGAAGTAGCAACCAAGGCACAATCTCAATTAGTTGATGGGGCGACCCCGCGTCGACGGAAGGCGCAAGGGAATGCGCCCCATGTTGAGGCAATCCCCAACACGGAAACTATATCCCTGATCGGAACAGTATTAGGCAAGAGTGGATATGCTCCCCCAGAGCAGATGGATCGAGGGTTTGTTTGTGCCCACAGCGATTTGTATGCTTTAGCTGCAACGGCGGTGGTACTGCTGACGGGTAAAGAGCCACAACAATTAATTGACCCCAATAGTTATCGGTGGAATTGGCAAGAGGAAGTAACTCTCAGTCCTAAGTTAGAAAGGGTACTGGCTAAAATGCTAGCTCCCAGACCAGGCGATCGCTTTAGCAGTGCCAGAGAAGTTATACAAACGCTTCAGGATATCTCGGTCTTAACTCCTAAAATTCCGCCCGTGACTCGGCCATCTCCCCCCAGTAAAATTCAGATTTTACCGCGTTTAACCTCTAAACTGCCGTTTTTTGCGACTTTAACCGCAGTGGTATTGCTAGGAAGTCTCTGGTGGTTGCAAGAGCGAGATTTAGCGATTGTTTCACCCAGGATTTCTAACTCCCCCAGTTTGACTCAGGCAGAGTCCCAACTACGAGAGCGATTTAGTCAGGGAGAAAAGGTTTTAATCCCCCAAACAATCACCTCAGAAAAAGAGTTGGCTGCCGCTGCCTTCGCCCAAGGTAATTACAATGAGGCTGTATCTTTACTCTCAGCATCCCTCAAGACTATTCCTAACGATCCAGAAGCCTTGATTTATCTCAATAATGCTCGGATTGGTCAAGAAAAATCTTATACCATTGCTGTCTCTATTCCCATTGGCAGTAATGTTAATGCAGCTCAAGAAATTCTCCGGGGTGTTGCTCAAGCTCAAACTATGGTCAATCAAGGGGGTGGAATTGACGGTATTCCCCTGAAAGTCCAAATTATCAACGATGATAATAACCCAGAGATAGCCCGACAAGTAGCAACAACCCTGGGCCAAAACCCAGAGATTTTAGGGGTAGTCGGTCATTATGCTAGTGATGTTACTCTTGCCACCGCCAAAATTTATCAATCCGCTCAGTTGGTAGCAATTTCGCCCATTAGTACCTCGGTTAAACTATCTAATCTTAGTCCCTATCTATTTCGCACTGTTCCCAGTGATTATATGGCTGCCAGAGCCTTAGCCGAATATATGCTTCATAAACTTAATCAGCAGAATGTGGCAGTTTTCTATAGTTCCCAAAGCAATTATAGCGAGTCCCTCAAATCGGAGTTTATTACTGCTGTTTCTCTGGGAGGAGGACAGGTAGTTACTACATTTGACTTATCTGATGCTAATTTCAGTGCTGCCGATAGCCTCAAACAAGCTATAGACGGAGGGGCAGAAGTGCTAATGTTAGCAGCTAATACTGGCACCCTCGACAAGGCTCTGCAAGTGGTTCAGGTTAATCGTCAACGGCTCAGTCTGTTGGGCGGAGATGATGTCTATACCCCCAAGACTTTGCAAGTCGCGGGGGAATTAGCGGAAGATATGGTATTGGCAATTCCCTGGCACATTAACAGCAAGCCAGAGGATGAGTTTGGCCAAGTTGCCAGAAAACTCTGGGTCGGAGATGTCAACTGGCGCACCGCAATGGCTTACGATGCTGCTCAAGCTTTAATTGCTGCTATCGAGAGCAGTCCCACCCGTATTGGCTTACAAAAGGTACTCTCCAATCCTAACTTTTCTACACTTGGTGCCTGTGACCAGATTCGCTTTTTACCTTCAGGCGATCGCCTGAAACCCATCGAGTTAGTCAAAATTCAACCCAGCGATCGCAGTTCTTTCAGCTTCGAATTTTCGCCCGTTGATTTCCGCGTTAAGTAATCGTAAAGTATTATTATTGACGTCTTGATTGCAAGGGAGTATATTTATGATTGTCTCCAACAAGAAACATCTTCAATAAAAATTGATTTCTTGAAAGATATCAAAGGTCTTGATAAGAAATTAAAAAAACAATTACAACAACAAGAAAAACTAATTTTTCAAAATTATTTTGAGTTAGAAGAATTTAAACAACTAAAATCAGCTCTTGCCTCCTGGCGATCGCTCTCTAATTATGGATAGCCTAGAAGCAATCGATAACTAAAATTTTCGTAGTTTGAATTTTTATACTTTGAGGAGTATCAATTATGTTTAAGGATCTGTCTCAGATATCTCAGCCTTCAACTGTAACTGATAATGGTTCCCAGGAATTGCAATCTTCAACTATGGCTAATAATATTTTCCAAACATCCAAATCTTTAGCTAGTCCAGTTCCTCGGTTAATTTGCTATCGTTACTTTAATATTGATTCTGTATTGGATTCTCGACCTACTTTTGGTTGGCTTCCTTGTCAAGAAGCATCTAAATATATAGTTCAGCTATCGGGTAAAGGACTTACCTGGCTAAAAGAAGTTCCAGCAACGGAAACAACTGTTACTTACGACGGCGAAACTTTATTGCAACCAGGAGAAAACTATATCTTTAAAGTAGAAATAGATTGCCAAAAGAGTTATGTAAACTCTCAAGTTGAGCCAGAAGTAAATATTGTAGAAGACGTACAGAAAGGAATAAAAACAATCGAAGGTACAGCCTTGCCTAGGCAATTTAAAGCAAGTATGATGGCTCAGTTGGATGGCTTATTAATTGCTAGGGATGAAATATTAACTATTCTTCAGAAAGCTACTCGACAAGGTAGTAATTCACCAATTATCCATTTTATATATAATTCTTTGAATGAAGATTCTGCTTGTAAATTGTTAGCTAATGCTTGTTCCTGTGATGATATTTTAGATGTGTTGGGTGATTTTGCGAGTCAGTTAGCTGCTGCTAATATTACTTTGGGTGAATATTTACTTTTATCGGGAATACAAAAATCTCTGGCTAAAAGTCTTATGACAAAAGGCATAGACCTTGCTCTCTTTGCTCAAAATTTAGAAGGAGCTTTTCAATTAACTCAATTTAGTGGATTAGGTTCTTTAAATTCGTGTGAATCATGTGCACAAGAAATCCAAGATTGTATCCAACAAGGTGTGCTGTCTCCTGCGCTTTGTAAGCATATAACTTGCATCAAGCCTGAGTGTTCAGGATGCCCTGCGTGTATTCCTTAGGCTAGAGAACACAAGATATGCATAGTAGTCTTTGAACCTGTCTAGCCTCTTACTGTAATAATTTTATAAGGGAGCATCCATACATAAGTAATTGTTAAATCTGCACAAAAAACTTAATCAACAAAAGTTGAAGCAGAAATTTCCTAACTTGAGGAGTATCAGCTATGGCTTATGGTCTAAGCAAATTTTATTTCTTTCCCTTGTTCTGGTTGTCTTTGATTAACTTAAGTCAAGCACAGATAGTTCCTGACAATACTCTGCCTCAAAATTCTATTGTCAACTCAGACTGTAATACTTCTTGCCAGATAGAAGGTGGAACTACGAGAAACAACAATTTATTTCATAGCTTTGATAAATTTTCTGTTCCTCCTAATGTAGAAGCGGTATTTAATCATAGTCCTAATATTAAGAATATATTTACTAGAGTAACTGGTCGTTTTCCTTCCCATATAGAAGGCACTATTAGTACTCAAATCGAAGAAAATATAAGTAATCAAGGCTCTGCCAATTTATTTTTAATTAATCCTAATGGCATTATGTTTGGTGCTAATGCTCGGCTTAATATTGGCGGTTCATTTTTAGCAACTACTGCCGACAGTGTCTTTTTTGCAGACAATAGTCAGTTTAGTGCCACTAATCCACAAAATTCTCCTCTGTTGACTGTTAGTGTACCAATTGGTTTACAGTTTGGTGAAAAACCTGGAGAAATAGTGAATGAATCTAGGTTTGAAGAAA
>JASJEK010000085.1 GCA_030064915.1 Xenococcaceae cyanobacterium MO_234.B1 | reverse complement strand
CTGATTGCTGCTTTCATGAGTACTTACAAAGAGCAATTGATTGACCTAGAAGGAACTCGCGATTTGACTTGTGTTGATGGTTGGACAGCACAAGATTTACAAGCACTTACTGCTCAACGTCAAGAGTTAGCTGGAAGCTCAAACCGTAGAATAAGTGCTGCTTAATTACTCTGATATGGCGATCGCTTTAACCTAGAGCGAGAGGTTCGCTCCTACGTCGCGGTCGCTAAAAAAAACAACAACAACAAAGACTTAAAACTATGACTCAATCAATTAGACTGTGGGAATTATCAGGAGAAATCCAGCAATTAGAAACGGCGATTGCACTCATTGTTGAGAATGAAACTTTAACTGAAGAAGAACGAGAAGACAAGCTACAGGAAACCTTTTCTGAATGGTTGGAAGCTGGAGAATCTTTTAAGGTCAAAGCCGAACAAGTAGCAAGTTATATTCGCCACCAGGAAGCTTTAGCAACAGCGAGGAAGGAAGAAGCAAAAAGAATTCAGTCTCTAGCAAAACAAGCAGAAAATCAAGCAACTAGATTAAGAAACTATCTAACTGCTCAAATGCTGCGCTCTGGGGTTAATCGTATTGATGGGGTATCTACCAAAATTGGTTTACGGAAAAAACAACCTATTGTGTTGATTAATGTTCCGACTGAAAAATTACCTGCTGAATATGTCAAGGTGACTTATAAAGCCGACTTAACCAAAATCAGAGCCTTACTTAAAGCTGATGCAATGGGAGCTATCGGTTGGGCATCTTTGAGTGAGTCTCATCAATATTCTATAACTATCCGTTAATTGTTCAACAAGCGATTCAAAACCGTAGCTTAAGTTGACAAATCCCTCTCACCTGGGAGGGATAATAAAAATTACGCTTGAGATAAGAGAAAAAATGACACCTGAACAAATCGAGGCAATTCTAGAATCTAATGCCAAAGCAATCGCAGCTAACAGCGACGCGATCGCTGAAGGAAGAAAGCAGACACAGGCACAGATTGCAGAGTCACAAAGACAAATTGAGGCACTCTATCAGCTAAACGCAGAACTGATAAGGGATAGAGCGACTATGCTGGAAATCCTGCGCGGACTAAATGAAGACCGCATTAGAACATCAGAAAATCTCGCATCGCTTGCTGAAAATGTAGCACGTATCGCTAACGCACTTGAGCAGCGCGGAGAGTAGAGGGGCAAGGACGCACGCAAGCTGTTTATGGCGATCGCTTTATCTAATTTTTCATCCCATTCTTTGGTGATTCAGAGATTGCTTTTACTGACACTCATGTTCATCAATTAGACAATTTCTCAACTTTTAATTCCCTTTAAAGCGGTTACTAAGAATCGAGGCTATATTGGGTAAGCGATGATTAACCAAAGATTATCGCTTTCATTCCTTAATTCTCTACGCTTGTCCAAGGTTTAGTTAAGAAAAGTTACAAAATAAGGGATTTGGCATAAAAATTGCCGATTTTTCGAGAGTTATCCTTGGCAGACTTTAACTATTTTTTAGTTAGTGTTTTTGTACTGGCAAAGGAAGCAACGAATTATGACAAATATCTATGACAAATACGAAATAGCAATCCCAATCGTTCTACAATTTCCCTATCTAGGTAAAAAATATCTAGGTAAAAAGCCAAAAGCAGTTGACCAAACCGACAAAAGTTGACAACTGCCTTCAAAACTTACATTCCGCTTGACCTACAAATGGATAGGCGGAACTATTGCGTATCAAATACATAGAAATATGATAACAGAAAACCTCCAGCAAGTAACCAAACATAATCCCTGTCCTCACTGCGGAAAACCTGACTGGTGTTATTTTTTAGGCGAACTTTCAGTTTGTAAGCGCGACGCAGAACCCGCCCCTGGTTGGAAAATGACTTCAAAACAGGATAAAGAAGGAAGTTACTATTACGCTCCCGAAGACAAAACTAAAAAAACCACTCCTCCCTCTCAAACCAGAACTTGGGAATATCCAGACCGAGATCGCAATCCCCTAGTCCGCGTTATTCGCATCGATGATGGTTCTGGAGGTAAGCCCAAACGTTGGCAAGAACATTGGAATGGTCAAAAATGGGTCAAAGGATTAAAAGGAATTAAACGAGCAGATATTCCTATTTATCGCTATCAGGAAATCCAAGAAGCGATCGCCAAAGGAAAAACCATTTTTATCGTCGAAGGAGAAGTTTGTGCTGATGCCCTTTGGAAGCTAGGCATACCAGCTACTACTAATATTGGTGGTAGTGGTAAATGGCGACCATCGGATACCCAAGATTTAGCGGATGCAGTAAAGATTGTCCTCTGTCCCGACAGGGATAAACCAGGGGTTAAGCACATGGAAACCATTGCTACTGACTTTAAAGATGCCCAATGGCTTTATGCTTTTCCTAACTCTCCTTTTTGGCATAAATTACCTCAATCTGGAGGAATTGATGTAGCCGACTGGATTGAAGATTACAATCTAACTAAAGCTCAGATTTGGGAAGCAGTCGAACCATACCGACAAGAACTTCCTAACCCAGAAGTTCCCACCACACCACCCCCAGCTACCAAACATTATCCCCAAATGTGTATAGAAGCTCTTTTTTCCGACACTCATTGGATTTCTTTCAACGGTAAGCTTTATAAATGGGTAGGCACTCATTACCAACAAGCTTGTAGAGTTCAAGAGAGAAGACGCATCGTTCACTGGTGCGACACCACTCCAGTAGAAACTAAAACAGGTTGGAAATATGCCTACGCTGATGCTACCCACGTAGAAAATATTTGGAAATGGGTACTAGAATACTTTGAAGTTTCCCCCGACGAAATCAATCCTCCAGGTATTAACTGCCTTAATGGAGTGGTCAAAATTAACTGGAATGGTGCAGTAGCCTCCTGGGAATTAGTACCCCACGACCCACAGGTAATTTATACCTATGTCAGCGAATTTAATTTTGACCCCGATGCTGACTCCACCCAATGCGATCGAATGTTAAGCTGTCTCGAACCCCAACAGCAGCAGCTATTTATTCAGACAATGGCAGCTTCCTTGGATTTAGCTACCATTCGCAAATATCGAGGACGGACAGTTAAAGCTTTACTCTGCAAAGGGGAAGGTAACAACGGGAAAGACACTCTCAGAGAAGCAGTTAGATTGCTGTTTGGTGAAATAGGCATGAGCGACGCTACCATAGGTGACTTTAAAGCTTACGATAACGGTAGAAAATTCGACCTTGCCAAGCTAGAAGGAACGAGAATTAACTGGAGTAGTGAAAATAGTAGTTTTGACGAACTAGACCGCATTGAATCTCTGAAAAAAGCGATTACTGGTGAATCTCTCGATATGGAACGCAAAGGGGTAGATTCCCACACCATGAATCTATCTACCGTCTTTTTGTTTAACGTTAACGAAGCTCCCAATCTCAAAGCTGGACTAGAGGCAATTCAATCTCGTTGGGCGGTACTTAACTTTAATAAAACCTACAAAATTAATGCCGACCCCAACAAAGGGGAATTAGAAGCCGATAGCCGTTTTCGTTATGACCCCTACTTTATTAAAGAGCAAGTTTGCCCCGCCCTACTCAACAAAATGTTGCTCAGCTTAGAAAAGCTAGCAGTCAACGGTATTGACTATAGCTGTACCGAACAAGCACTACAGGATATTCAGAAAGAAACTAACCATCTTTGGGCATTTGTTCAAGACATGGGCTTGGAATATCAAACTGGCAGCAAAGTCTATATTAACGATCTCTGGGAATTACTCAGGGAATGGTATATCAACAATGGCACATTAGAAATTATTGCGACAGATAAGGGTAAAGAGAAAAAGATTTGGCACGATCAACCAAGGAGGAGCGATCGCAATGTCAAAGCTCCTAATCAGGTATATCAACGCTTTGCCGAACTATTCCCCAAAATTAAGAAAGAAAGAGAAAAGAAAAATCCTCAGAGAAAAGGTCAATTTTATTTAACCGATATACGCTTTAGTGAAGCAAATAGGGTAGCTAGTGAAGCAGTAGTGAAGCAATCGGTGAAGCACCAAAACCAGTCACAGAGCGAGAGTGAAGCAAATAAAGCCAAAAATCCCATAACTCAGGCGAAAAAAATTATTGGTGAATTAAATAAATCAGACCAAAAAGCTCTAATCTCCTGGTTGAAAGCTATTGAGGAGAATCAACCTAATTCTTCTTCAACCCCCAATAAAAATTTGTCTACTCCTAAAAATTTGGCGAAAGGTGGCAAAATTGCTTCACCTGCTTCACCTGTAGGCACAGTAAGCATTACAGCTTCACCAACTGCTTCACTAACTGCTTCACCAGATAAAACAACTGCTTCACTGACCTTAGAAGAGCAAAATGCTTCACTTGCTTCAACAGCTTATCAAGAGAGAGTTACAGCTTCTGCACATAGTTCAAAATCTGAGTCATTTGATTCATCAACTTTTGAAATAGGTTCTCGCGTTGCTAACAACAACCCAGATAAAAAGTCATACAACTGGCACGGTACGATTGTTGGCTTTGATCTAGATGGGGCTGATGTTCGTTGGGATGAACGCAAAGGGATGAAGGGCGGTCAAGTTCTCTGGCATCGCTTATCTGAGCTACGACTTTTGTAAGATTGTGTCAAATGTACTGGTCAGTTGGATTTGTCAGATATCAAGATAAATAAAAGTGTTGAAGTAGTTGATATAACCATGCTAAATATTAATTCCATTATTCCTCATGTCGGAATTGAATTAGATTTGTCTCCATTGCTTCATTTTTTCAGAGACTTAGTGCTTATCCGAACAGTATTGAACCTACACTTCGCTGCCACACTCTAATACTGCCATCTGTAAAACTACTCACTAAAAATTGTCCATTAGCACTAAAATCAAGCGATTGGATCATAGAAAGAGTCGGTTCAAGGATACAAGTCTTGTTGCCAGTTTCTGCATCCCAAAGGTTGATAGTGTATGTCCCATTACACTCACTAAACGCAAGGGTTTGTCCGTTAGGGCTGAAAGCCATGCAACTATAAAGCGCCGAATGGTAACGATCAATAGTGTGTATTTTTTCTCCAGAGCTAACTTCCCATAACGTAATGTTTCTGGCTCCTGCGATCGCCAAAAATTCACCATCTGGGCTGAACAGTATAGGCTCGGGATCTCCAGGGTCGGAATCGTATTCAGAGTTCTCAGTATTGAGAATACTAATTAACCTACCAGTTGCAATCTCCCAGAGCGCAAACCTAGACATACTATGCCGAGTAGCTATAAGACGCTTGTCTGGACTGAAAACGATCTGCCATAATTCTCCGTGGTCACCAGTAAGCGTACAAACAGTTTTACCAGTACGAGCGTGCAGAACCCTAATCGGTAACCTGCCATATCTAAAAACTGCTAAGAGATCCCCATATTGATTGACAGTTCTTGAGCCGCAAGAGGCTCCTTGTGGAAGCATCCCTTTTCTGTACATGACACTTTCAAATATGCCTTGAAACCCTAGTATTCTCGCTAGTTTGCTTAATAGATTTACAAAAATGGGATGCCGATCAGAATATTCTATCGACCTAATTCTCTTACCCGTCGCAACTTCCCATGTAACAGTGCATAAATTGATTCGATGAAAAACATTATTGCAAACACCAACTAAAAAGTTACCATCTTGACTAAAGGCAACTTTGCAAAACTTATTGCCCAATCCTTTCGCTTTGAAGCAACGGAGCAAAGCATGGCTCTGCGTGTCCCGGAGTTTAATCAAGTAACCCGAATAACTAATATGGGCGATTATATTACCATTAGGACTAATAGCTATTTCGTCACGATCCAAAAAAGATTCGCTGCAGACTCTTTTTGACATTGAATGACCAGGGAAGGTTTTATGCTTTTTCCCACTTTTCACATCCCACAGAGTAATCCCTCTATTATGATCTCCAGCACCACTCGCCAAGGTTTTTCCATCTGGGGTAAACGCCAAGGTTCTGATAGGCTCATAGGAAACACTACCGATAAAAGTCCTAATTTCTCTAATTTTTAGCGATCGCGACTGTCCGTTTTTCTGTTCCCAGATCAGTTGCCATAGGGTAATATTACCAGCTGAGTAACCACTGGCTAAAATTTGATCATCAGGGCTGAAAGCAAGAGATACAACTTTTCCTTTTCCTTTAAACCTGCAAAGTTCTTGACCCGTAGCTGCCTCTGACAATACAATAATTTCTCTCCAGGTATCGCCACAATTATGGGCTAAAATACGACCGTCTGAGCTAAAAGCAAGGGTACCAGTGTACTTAGTTTCTGCTGTTACATTCGGCAGTAGGATATTGCAAAGTTCCATCCCTGTTTCTACTTCCCAAAGCTTAATTCTCTCTGGATCTCGTCCGTCAGGATAAAAATCGCTCCCACCACGAAACCAGATCAAGCTAGCAAAGATTCTTCCATCCGGACTAAATAGATTTATGTAATTTTCCCACCCCGAATAATAGCGATCATGTTTCGAGTGTCCAAGAAAAAGAGTATAGATTTCTTTTTCTGTAGATGTTTCCCATAAGACCATAGTGCCAATCTTGTTTCCTTTTCCAATCGCCATTTGCAAATCTGGGCTAACAGCAGCTAGATCGCTAACTAAGTCAAAAGGTACTTTTACTTTATTCTGGTTAATTACTCGACCCCGTTTTAAATCCAAAATGAAACCGCTGAAAGTTAAAGATTTTCCATCCGAGCTGAAAAGCAGCAATGGACTACCTATTCTAGAACATCCAGGTATCTGCCAAAGTTCAGGGTAGGAGGCAGCATAGAGTTTTTGACCACTTGCAACGTCCCACAAGTTGACAATTTCACTAGATTGGCTGTGATAGCTGGCTAATAGTTTCCCATCAGGACTGAACGCAATTTGATCTACATAGTTGGAAGTGGTAGGGTGAAGGAAAAAATGGGTGGGAGTCAAAACATGTAAGCCTCTAAGTAATAAGTAAGAAGTAAGAAGTAACAAATAATAAATATAATTTTACTGTTTTGGGAGTCGGCGGCAAAGCCGAAAGTAAAGGAGCTATTCAACTCAAGTTCAAGCGTAAAGATGGCTAAGGATTGGGCGATCGCTGTCGGCATTAACAAGTACAGCAACCTAACAACTCTAGAGTACGCCAAGCGCGATGCAGAGGTAGTGAAAGAGTTGCTGCTCTCTGAAGCTGGTTTCGATCGGGTCTTCCTGTTTACCGATGATTCCCCAGAAATTCCGACTAAGCCTTCCCCTATCTGTACTCAACCTACTTTTGGACACTTGCGGCGATTTCTGAGAGCGCAGTTTAGCCGAAAAATCCTCAAACAAGGTGATAACCTGTGGTTCTTTTTTGCCGGACACGGCATGCGAGAAGCCAATCGGGATTACCTGATGCTCTCCGACAGCGATCCGGGGGATGTGGAACACACAGCGATTCCGGTTCACTACATCACTGAACAACTGCGCGGTAGTGGAGCGGATAATGTAGTGCTTTTCTTGGATGCTTGCCGGAATGTAGGAGCCAGAGGAGAAGGGATTGGAGAAGAACATCGAGGAGTAGTTACTTTTTATTCTTGCGCTCCCAATCAGAAATCCTACGAGATCGAAGCTTTGCAGCATGGGGCATTCACCTATGCTCTAATCGAGGCACTACAAGGAGCAGGAAACTGTGCCACCGTAAAAAGACTAGTGCAGTATTTGCGCAGGCGCGTACCGGAGATTAACCATCAGTACCCGCAAAACCAAGGAAGACAAACTCCCTACACTAGCCTTGAACCAGCCAGTAAACTTCACCTGATTTTACTACCCAAGTACGCTACCCTAGATGACCTTGCCACCCTGAAAATCGAAGCGTATAGGGCTGAACAGGCAAAGGATTATGAAACTGCCAGACAGTTGTGGATTCAGGTAAACATAGCTGCTGACGGGTCAGACATGGACGCGATCGAGGCTATTGGTCGGTTTCGGACGTGGGAAGTACAGCCCTCTTCACCACCTCCACGTCAGCGCCAGCCAGCACCGTCTCAACCTGAATCTAAACCAGAAGTTGAACTCAAAAGCGCAAAGGGGGTTGACTACACCCAACTACAAAAACTCCTAGCCGCAGGTAAATGGAAAGAAGCAGATAAAGAAACAGCAGACAAAATGCTGGAAGTAGCCAATCGAGAAGAACAAGGTTGGTTAGATGTGGAGGATATAGATAATTTTCCCTGCGAAGATTTACGCACCATAGATCAACTCTGGGTATACTATAGCAATGGTTGTTTTGGCTTCTCTGTTCAAAAAGAAATCTATATTGGTTTAGGTGGCACAAGAGAGTATAGTGAGAAAGTATGGGAAAATTTCGGTGGCCAAGTGGGTTGGCAAAAAAGAGGACAATGGTTGTACTACTCAGATCTGACTTATGAATTACGCGATACTACTCCAAAGGGGCATCTTCCGATCATGTTTCAGGTGCGTTTTTCGTTACGCCTACGCTACGGAGCTCTCTTCTCTCGCGTACAGACTTGTCGATTGTAATATATAAAGATTTTGGTTCGGTTCTCATTATTTGTACCAATAATGGGGATTAATTGGGTGTTTTTGCTCACTGGCTAGAAAAAGTATTAGGTAAGGGAATATTGACCCTATCTTATCCCAAAAAGTAAAACACAAGACTTGGAAGGTTAATCATGAAAAGCCTACTGTATCTAGATTTCGGCGCTCGCCCAGTTCCTACCCATCTCACGTACTGTTTACTTCCGCTTGAACTTAAAAGTCATTGCTCCTTTGCCACCAGCTTTACCCCCAATCCCAAAGAGGCTCACCTTTCCTTCCCCGTTGATTTCTACCGACAGCTCCACTTCATCAAGCCGCATCCCTGAAGAAGGTTGGTCAGCTTCGTCAAGCATTTCCCTCATCGCTTGAAGGAAGCCCTTCATTTCCCGCTTGAGTTTGGCTACCTCTACCTCTTTTCGTTCAGTGACAACTACTTCAGTCACTTCAGGGGTTTCGTCCACGAGGACTCCTCCTGTATCACCACTGCTCCTAGCACCGGAGGGAGTTTCTTCGGCATAGGTTTCTCCAGTAATAATCCAGATTTTTTCAGGGGTTGAGATTTCTTCTGACATAAAGTTATTTGCTTACTCGTGGGGACAATCCAAAATCCGAAATCTTTTATCTTTTATCTACAATCCAAAATCGAATGACTCACTTGGTTTTTACCAACTCCGCTACCTTCCTCTCCACCTCAGCCACCCGCTGCCTCAACGGCACAGTCTCAGCACAACCCAAATATTGTGCGATCACGCAGTGCCAGGCTTCGCCTGATCGCACTAACCACCACATCAGTTTTCGACGTGCCAGTTTTCTCAACGTAGTGGTTGAGTTCGGTGAGAAGGGATGGAGAAAGTCTGACAGTAATTTGTGGTTTACCCATAGCTTCTGAATCATCTCTCCTTCAATCCTACGAATTGCCTAACTAAGCATTGCTAAGGAGATATTTTTCTTAACATTACAGGATTGTCAAGTAGCGATCGCTCGCCTTCTCCCAACTCACAATGGGCGTGCCAACATCTTCGCTCTAAGCAGCCGTTGATTCGGAGTCGGGTGATGGTTCTTTCTTTTTTTTCTCGAAAACCTGTAGTCCTGCTCCTTCCAGTTCAATTACTCCATCAGCAGAAACGCTCTTTATCTTTCCTGAAAGCGCACCAACCCAATCCTCATATTCATCCATCTTAGCTACCTGCTTCTTCAAAGTTTTGCGGTTAACTTCTGCTTTGACGGTAACGTTGTTTTCTCCTTGAATTTCTAAGGTGACTTTCTTACCTTCAGTGGGTAAGTCTGGTTTGGAGTTGAATTTAATGGTAACTTCGGGAATTCTACCTTGAATCATAATGCCTTCGGTGAACTCGTAACATATTTAAGTTACTAGGATTCGCTACAGATACCTGTAAACTTTAGTTTCATTTAGGGATATGTAATCCGACGGATTTAGTATTACTCCTTAATTCTGGTTTTTCTTAATTATCTACTAGCCTGTAATTTGCTAATCTACTTGAAGCTCTACTATGTGTTCAAATAGGAGCTGAATTAACTGATGGCTGAGGTCAAGTCCAATGGTTACATTAGAAGATGCCAGAAGAGTTATTAGCGCGGCCGAAAAAAAAGCTCTCGAAATTGGTCAACCAATGAATATTGCAGTAGTCGATGCTGGAGGCAATCTGGTTGCCCATGTGCGTATGGATGGGGCTTGGATTGGAAGTATCGATATCTCGATTAAAAAAGCTTATACTTCGCGGGCTTTTGATATTGCCACTAAAGATTTAGCCGAACATAGTCAATCAGGGGGACAATTCTTTGGTATTCATGCCTCTAACAATGGCAAGATCATGATTTTTGCTGGGGGAATTCCTCTTGAAAGTGAGGGTCAAGTAGTGGGGGCGATTGGAGTAAGCGGTGGCTCGGGAGAGCAAGACCATGCCGTAGCAGAAGCTGGAGCCGCCGTATTTTAATTAAAAAGCGTACGCGTCACTAAGAAATCCCGTTATATTCCAAAGCGGTTAGTACTTGGACTTTGGACAAAAAAAGAAAAGAATACATTCTAGGCAAAGTAATGGATAGTTTTTAATGGATAGTTTGATTCTTGAGGCAATTAATGAAGCAAAAAAGGGACTTATGGAGGGTGGTATTCCCATTGGCTCAGTAATTGTCAAAAATGCGAAGATAGTTGGTCGGGGTCATAATAGAAGAGTTCAAAAAGGGAGTGCTATTTTTCATGCTGAGATAGATGCTCTAGAAAGTATAGGTCGTCAGCCAGCTTCTTTCTATAAAGATGTAACTTTATATACTACTCTGTCTCCCTGTATTATGTGTACAGGTGCAATTTTGCTATATAAAATCCCGCAAGTTATCGTTGGTGAAAACAAAACTTTCATGGGCGAAGAAGAACTTCTTCGTTCTAGAGGGGTGAAAGTTGAGGTCTTAGATGATGAAACTTGTTTCAAATTGATGCAAGATTTTATATTTAAAAATTCTGTGCTTTGGAATGAAGATATAGGCGTTTAACAAATAATCAAACAAATGCATAACAAATCATTACAGCCGACCACTGGCGCTCGCTCTGATTAAGAGCGAGCGCCCGATTCCCAACCACAGGCGACCGCACTTTAATTAGATTGGCGAATTCTTGAGCAGCAGTTGATTCTGTCGGTGCTGTAAAAGACATTTCCGTATCACTCTCTATCTATCAGATACTGTTCCCTACTTGATAAGCGGCGGCAATGAGAGAGCATTTTCCCACTCTGAGATAGTCAGAGAAAGCAAATCGGCTGGCTTGTAGCCTTGTGGAATTGCCTTCTGAGCTAGGGTTACGTAGGGAACGCAGGTTAAGGCGCAACCAACTCCTCCAGGGGGGACGGTCAACTCTTTGTAGCCGACAAAAATTTCTTTGTAAAGTACGTCCTGAGCCTCGCCACAAAGCAGAATCGATTTGTAGATATTTTCTATCAGGTTAGAGGACAACGAGCCTGACCCCACATCTTCAATAAAGAGGTGTGCGTCCTTTGAACGCTCCTGGGCAATAGCCAAAGCGAGCGCGCACCAAATGGTTTTTGGCTTCTCTTTTGCCCTCTTGGTGATGCTCTTATTGACGCAGACAACCATCGCACCAGGCAGAGGTGGAAACCTGCGCTGGCTTTGGGTGCCGAAGAGACGTTTGGTCGCGTCAAGCAAGGGTTCTACTGAGCGGATAGGAATTTCTACCCCGTCGTGACGTTTTTCCACACTCAGAGGCTTACTTTTTCTGGAAGCCAGTTCGTCAGCCAACGCTAAGTCATAACCCCAAATTGCCCCGTTGCGACCGCAGAACGAGGATGCAGTCACCATATTGATTTGACCTATGTATGCGTCGTTTTTCTCCGCTCGATCATAAGAAACAATCCCCTCAAGCACGAAGTCCATATCCGCTATCAGATGCCCTACCGAGAGTTTTAGCGTGGCAATGTAACCTAGCCCACTGGCACCTGGGTTGAGATATCCAGCGCAGTGAGAGGGAAAAGCACCAATAGCTCCATTAACTACCTCAGCTAATTCCATAATTGTTTCTGATACTGTTGGAAAAAAATCAAACAGACAAGAAATTGGCGTGGTCAAGGGTTAAGTTTTCGGCTCTTACTCATGGAGAGACTAAATCGCTTAACTACTTATCTCTCTTAAGTTTCACACGATTCTTAAATTCTCTTGACTTTTTTTCGATTTCCTTAAGTTGTCACCAATGGTATTGGTATCACTATGAGGAATGGCGATCGCTTAACTCCCTTCTTGAAAATGCTTATCCAACATTTTATTAGACGGAAAAAATCTGGATATTCACCCCATAGGTCATGAGAGCGGGAATTATTCCGACTATTATTCCTTACTAATTCTTTCTTAGCTAACAGTTTATCAGTACCGATTAATCACTCTTATAGAAAACATAAATATTGATTTGTCAAGTATGCTTTACAAAACTTCAAATATTTGTTACATTAGTTAACATAAGAGCCAAATAAATATAAAGAACGCGCTATATGTACACTACTCAATTAGATAACGGAACTCTTAACAACTACGCGCTTTGAGCCTCAAGTTACCTACGCAGAATATCCCGCAGTTTACGAACAACGTCGCTACTTAATTCAGGGTGCGCTCTCCGCTTTATTTGTTACAGCATTAGTTTTAGTTTCAGTAGCAGGAACGCTAATCGTTTGAGACAAACCAGTTTAAACAACAACTTTGATTAACTAAAACAGCTTTTCTCTCGTCAACATTGATTTCTCCTACTCAACCTCGGTATGTACGCCGAGGTTTTTTGCTTATTGAAGTACATCAAGTTTTAATGCTTGAGGTTCGCCCATCCATGAAGCGTAATCTGTATGATCTAATAGATCGTTTCCTGTAAGTGGATGAATCAAAATTGTTAGACCCTTTCTATTGAGAGCCAGCCAAGATAGTAAATCTGCATACTCACTGCGATCTATTGCAAGCTGACAACTCCAACTAGGATGAGGACCAACAGGTTTTTGATGTATTCGTCCTACCGTAACTGAAAACTGTTTTCCCGCTTCTTCACACAACATTTTGGCTTGTTCCAAAGTTGACTCATCAAAATAAACGTGGGCGTGATATCCCTTAATTAAACTAATATCTTGAAATTCCATAGGATTTTAATCTCGATATAATGCTCAACTTATCCAATATTCTTCTAGAACCTGCATCCCATAATCTTGATAATCTGAACGTTCATCAAATGCCATTCCCTCAAGAAACTTAATAATTACTGTTTGATTCTAATTGTCAGGTTGGTTGTGAATGATTTTAGTTCTTAAAACAATCGAGCCAGCTAAGACAATTAAGACAGCACCCAAATAAGAATTTTTATCTAATAGCTCGTTCCAAAACAACCAACCTAAAAATGTCCCAAAAGGTACGGAAGTATAGGTAAAAATTCCGACACTAGAAGCAGGAGCGCTTTGATATCCGCGAGTTAATAATAATTGACCGATAGTTGTGGTCAATCCTACTCCCATTAACATCAAGCATTGGCTTAGTGTAGGAGTTTGCCAAGTCCAAATCAGGGGAATGGCTGAGATAGAAAGACCCACAATCGCAAAATAGGAGACGATTCGTAAGGTCGGTTCGGTAGCAGAGAGCTTGCGTACAGTGACAAAAGCTATTGCAGCCATTAAACTGCTCGATAACGCAACAAAGGAAGCCCAATTGGTGTCCCCATCTGGCTTTAAAATCAGAAAAACCCCGATAAATCCCAACCCTCCAGCCCAAATTACTCGCTGAGAAATACTTTCTTGAAGCCAAATTAAAGATACAAAAGGAATCATTAAGGGAATAGTTGATTTGATTAACATCGAATCTCCCAAGGAAAGATGAGCGCTTTGCGTAGAAAAAACAATACATTGCCCCAATTCCGATTCCCGAACGAAGTAGGTGTAGATGCAAGCGGTCTGTTTGTAAGATTTTAGTGCCAGTTCTGAGCAATAAAGGAGTTAAAATGACTAGCCCAAATAGATTGCGAAAAAAGACAATTGATTCATTGGGTAATGAAGCTGATACCAACTTAATTATGGCGGCACTGAGAGCAAAACTTAATTCTGAAGCAACGATAAAAAATGCTCCACGCACGATACTTTGACTATTAGTCATAGAAAGAAATAAGGATTTTTGCTCAGGCTAGTTACTAATCGTAATATATTTGCGGAGTTAATCAGAATTGAGTAGCATCTGTCAGCAGTAATTCACCAATTCATATTTGCGTCAATTCAAAAATTTAAAAATCTAAAAATAAGAAAAGTCAAAAATACAGAAATCTAACAATTTGCCATTTTGCCAACATACTTTGGTGCCAAGTCAATTTACACTACATAGATGTCTGTAAAATTGAGGGTATTCAAGTTGTTGATTACTGTTGCTGGATTCAAGGGGGGAATCGGCAAAACTACTACTGCCGTCCATCTTGCCTGTTATTTTTCTAAGTTAGGGGACACTTTATTAGTTGATGGCGACCCTAACCGCAGTGCTACGGGATGGAGTAAACGGGGTGCTTTTCCCTTTAAAGTGGTGGACTTGATGCAAGCTGCTTTGTACAGTCCCAAGTACGAGCATATTGTCATTGATACTGCTGCCCGTCCCGATGAAGCTGAATTACAAGCTTTAGCGGATGGTTGTAACCTTTTAGTCTTACCTACTACCCCTGATGCTCTGGCGATTGATGCCCTGCTGCAAACGGTAGATTTACTTCAGGATAAGATTCGCGATCGCTATCGGATCTTACTAACTATGGTTCATCCCAAACCAGTCAAAATGGCTGAACAAGCTAGAGTTGCTTTGTCAGAGCTACCATTGTTTGACACAGAAATTAGACGGTTAATTGCCTATGAGAAAGCATCCCTCATGGGTGTACCTGTGTACCAAGTTAAAGACCGCATGGCAAAAATTGCCTGGAGTGACTATGAGCAAGTGGGTAAGGAGATAACTTCATGAGTGACACTGCCGATATGTTTAAAAAGCTTGCCAAGGGTCGTCTGAAACCTGCCCAAGCTAAAGAAGAAACCCTCACTCAAGAGGAAACTCAACCTGTACCAAAAACTAAACCCCAAAAGAAAACCAAAACATCAGTAAAAGAAATTTCCCAGGAGCCAACCGAGAAACAACTAGAAGCCGAAATCGCACCTGAACCAACCAAAAAACGAGGTAGACCAGCTACAGGCAAACGCAGCGATCGCAACTGGATTGGCAGAACTTACTATATCCGCAAAGAAACTGACTTAGATATTGAGGAGGAACTAATCAAACTCAAGCGAGCTGGCATTAAGTTAGATAAATCCTCATTGGTGGATTCTCTCCTTGCTGCCTGGGTAAAATGGCGAAAAGGTGAAAATATAGATTCTTATCTCTCCGAAATTTCGCCAAGACAAAAAGATGAATTGCCGTAAATATACTCAAGAAACTGAGAGCAAATCAATAGAAACTAGGCAAACCAAGGGTTTAGGCTAGGCAATTTGCTTGGCTACAAAACCTCTAGTTCAATTAAACCCAACTCTGAAATGACTATCAATTCGTACTTCTACAGATTCAAAAAGAAGTTAAACCCTGGAAGGATTAAAGATTAAATCTAAAAATTCATGATCTGGTTCTGAATCTTTATAGACTCTTTACCGAAAGAGACCAGAATTCTGGTGGAAGTCTGGAAGTCTTTTTTTTAAAAGGGTTACAAAATATGTACATAGAGAAAAATTTTTTTGATCGGAACATTCTACTCATGAACCAGAATTCTACCCTAGACCAGAAAATCAGACCAGAGGACTTAATTCAGGAATTTAATATTGGAAAGGATACTTATTACAATGACCTAAAGTACTTAGGAATTAAAGCTGAGAAAGATTCTAAAGGTAAGCCCTATCTAACTTTTGAGCAAGCCGAGCAAGTTAGAGCTTTGCGTTCTTATGTTAATAGAAATGGAAAACGAGAAGGATTTGAAAATAGTTCACTCGTACATTCAAGTAATAACGAACTGGCTACAAATGGTAATGAAGAAGATATCTATGTAAAACCTGAAGAACCTAGAGTCCAATTTGACTTCAATCAGTTGATGAGAGGAGCGCAAGAAATCAAACTTCGCGAGTTAGCGACACCCGATTTATTAATGAGGGGGATAGCAGATCAACTGACCGAAGAAGATTTATCTGATGACCTGAAAGAGAAATTAGCAGCAGTGAGGGAAGCCGTTAACCCAAAGTGGACACCCGCTTCCTTAGCCACCGAGATAGTAGCTCAGTATCGCAGCAGTCGAAGCGGGAGTTAGGAAGTCAGAGGTTAGGCGAACAATTTGATAAAGTATGTGCTGCTGTCAGGGCTGGTAACTCAGTCCTAGTTCTTGGTGAAGCGGGAACGGGTAAAGGGGACTTTGCCCAGGCTCTCCATAAGGAGATGTTAGATGAGTTTCAGTGTGCCATTGCTACCTACAAAGGTTCTCTCAAGAAATTCTTTGTCGCAATCGCCTTCCAGTTAGGCTGTCCTACTGAGAATGACCAGGGTAAAGCTTTAACTGTTGATGCACTCAAGGAGGAGATTCTAGAAAACAGTAGTGAAGATACCTTACTCATACTCCCAGAAGCTAAGAGGTTAACTACCAGTATTCGCTATTGGTTAGAAGACATGATTAGTAGTGGGGTATGTGTAGTGTGTTTTGCTGTGGCTAATCCAGGGAAAGATATCTTTCTAGAGATGTTGGAGATTGAGTTGGAATTACCGAGCGATCGCTCTATCCAGTAGATGGACAAGTTTTTTCTGATAGGCGATCGAACCTAAGAATTTAACTTTCAATAGGTGTTAATTAGTACTATAGTTCTGTTAAATGGGCAATAAATAAGTTTTATTTATATTTAAATCGAATTTTACATGGGTTATATATGCTGTAGGACTTTTGACTCTAAAAAGGTTAAATTATCAAGAATATTTAAAAATTCATTGATTTAAAAAAAATTGACTAATTCAACTGAAAACGCAGTTTTAACCGATAAAGATACCTTAAAAGAAGTTCTTGACTGTTTGAGCGAACATATTTCAATTAAGACCCAAGGTGCGTTTAATCAAACAGATTTATTTAATATTTTAATAGGAGCAGCTAGTAATGCCGATAGTATAGAAAATACAGCGTCTAAGTTAAAAAAGTCTTGCTCTGGTAAAAATATTAGATATCATTTAGACAAATTTAAAAGTTTTCCAGAACTAGAAAATCAACTAAATAAGCGCCTTAATAAATAAATTACCCCGTCGAATAAAAAAAAGAAAGTTAAAGCTGGCTATCGATTTAAATTTAATCCCTTATTACGGTAAACCAAGCAAAGAAGAGCAGGAGTATATTTATCGCAGTCAAGCTAAAAATGGCACTTGTTCTTTTTATGAGAGATGCTAGCTTGTATGTAATTCTTAAAAATAAAAGGGTGACTTTAGCTGTTATTGGAGTCAAAAACAATTATACGTCTGTAGCAACTATCAGTTACCTTCTCACCAAAGTTAATTCTCTAAAGAGCGAAAATCAAAAGGCTTTATTTAGATAGAGGATTTTATAGTGCTTCAGTAATACGTTGGTTGAAAGCTTTAGATATACCTTTTATAATGCCTGCTATTAGGAACGGTAAGACTGGGGGAATCAACCAGTATTTGAAAGGGAGAAAAAGTTATAAGACTACTCATACTATGAATGAAGGTAAAGATAATGAAGTAACTTTTCCTCTCTGGGTTGTTTGTAAATATCGTCAAGGCAAACGAGGAAAATTTGGGATTGAGTATTTAGCTTACGTAGTTTATAAAGTAGATATTAGTTGGGATTATATCTATCAAGATTATCCCCAAAACATTTAGCTTCTATTACAACTCAAATAATCTCAGACTAATTTTATAGGCAATACTTATATTAATCTCGCATTGTTCTAGAACATTAGTACTTAATTTGAAGCGAAATGAGGAGTTGGCGATCGCCTAAAAAAAATTTCCATCTACTGCTATCTGTGAAACGGTCTTGGACCATGGCTATCATTTTATCTTCGTCTGTAAGCCCAGCTCTCATCCAGAGCTTTATGAATGGGTGGATTACCACCGAACGAGTCGGTGAGGTGCAAACTCGCTCCCCAGTTTGAGATTCGAGGAAGAAAGCGGTTATCTTACCCAGAAATTATCCTTTATTCTCACTCCCTCAAGTTTATTCTCGTTCTTGCAAGTTTATTCTCATTTTTTACTCATTCCCTTCCTCTGTAGCAGCGATTTCAGAAACCAGTCATACTCTTTATTGACTACAAAATGAAGTGCGGAAAGAGGACTCCTAACCAAGCAAATTTCTCCAGCTTTTCCTGACCTAATCGCTTAAAGCTAAGATTAAATGAAGAAATCAAACTATATTTTTTACGTTTACTTTCACTACTTATCTCATCTGCTTCTAATAAATTTAAAGCTTCGAGATCGGCGATTTCTCTTTTTAAATCTACAATTAAGTCATCCCAAGATAACCCGTCTCTTACTTGAGTAGCCCCTAACTCAAGTGCCAGAGGTAAATATCCTACTATTTCACAGTATCGTTTGCTACTCAAAGGCTTCTAACCAAGCTAAAACCTGATTATTGCCAAGATATATAACGGGAAATCGTCCCTTTAACTTGCTGTTAAAGGGATTTTTTGGGGATTTTTTTAGCTCTCTGTTTTAACTCCAATCCCAATTCAGATATTTCTGAAACTAAGTTAGTAGTAGTTTTTAAGCTTACTGTTTCAGTAATACCAATGTTCTCTCTCCCAGGCTGTGACTTTTGAGTAGTCCTTGAGTACTGATAGCTAATTTCTACAGGTTGAGTAATCCGCGATATTTCTTGAGATGGATTAAACCATCTCTCAAAATGTTTTTTTACTAGGCTTTCTATTTCCTCAATGTCCAATCTTTCCTCACTTCCTAAACTCACTAGTGTATTTCCAATCTCGATAAGTTTACGTCGGCGATACTTATCAATTAACAACAATGCATAGCGATCGATGTTAACCGCCGAAACGGTTCTATTTACTAATTGAGCTAACTTGGCGGTTCCCCCAATCTCTGTAAGTTGATTAGTCGCAGCTAGACGTTGGGTAATACTCATTAGATCAACCGTTTCACCCTTGTTATACAGATATAGAGCGCAATCATAAATAGCTTGATGAGACATCAAGGAAAAATGCTCTGAATTAAGCATATGTACAATACGGTTTATTGCTCTAGAGTCAAGTAATAAACCACCTAACACAGCCTCTTCAGCTTCGATATTTATGGGGATATTAATTTCTGGATAATTATTCAAAACTCTTGTTCCCCACATAGGTTAATCAATAACTTATCGTTGTACTGCTTCACGCCTTTTAACAGTTGCGCTAGTTCATTCCCTGCCAGAGTAATCGTATTTCTAGACGCATAAGTTATCTGACAAGTATTTGATTTTGTATTGATGTCAATGTGATCGATATTGTCCAAATTAATAATCGTTGAACTTTGACAAGTTTGTCTCTCAATAGAGATGAATTTCATTATTCCCTCGCTATTAAAAAAAAATATTTTTAGGGATGACAACAGTTAGGGTTTTAAAAAATGTAGTGCGCTAATTTACACGCATAAAACAAGTTTACATAACTTCATGAAGTTATGGGATATTTGGTATATTTTGCTACGCAATTTCTCAAAACTGTCGACAATTGTCGACAGAATGTCGACAGGCTTAAACGCCCATAATTCGTAACTGTCGACATTTTTGTCGACACCCCCTGTCGACAGGGTTAAACTCTTACAGGGATAGCGTTTCAGCCTTCAAAATTCCTAATTGTCGACATTTTCTGTCGTCGCAGAAAATTTTAAGTGTGAGCCATTGCCTTCAGTTTGCCCGTAACCGAGAGTTTCAAGCTCAAGAAACCATTCTCTAATTGTTTCTGAATCCGTATTTTTTAGCCGTCTTCGATACCTTTTTACTTCCCTAGCTGTAACCCATCCCATACGTTTAGAAAGACTCAAAATATCCCTTAAAGTTGGAGACAAACTTTCTTCATCACAGAGAGTTTTATACAAATACTCTGCTTGTCCAAGAAAGTACTTGGTTAGTTTAATTGCTTTGGAAATAGTTTCCTCGCTTACTTCCGTGGCAAATTCTCGGGTAGTACTATTAACGTACTGCTCTAACACGTGTAAATTCATTGCTAGTCTGCCACAATGTCCTTTGGCTTTACTGTAAGCGTGTTGTAAAAATGGGATGCTACTTTTATCAGATAGTTTCCCCAAAAAAGAATAGTAGGCTTGATAACGTTGGTAGGCACTTTTTGAGAGAGTGTAAGTACAAGCGGGTAGGTGATAAGCATACCAGTACAAAGCTTCTAGTTCAGGGATGATCGGACAATCAAATTCTGAATCTTCAATAGGTAACTCAGGGGTGCTTTTTCTTTGAGCAACATAGAGGAATCGGCTAAACATCCCGTCACTGTCCATGCCATCTCCCCAAAGTTCCTTAAGCTTGCTAAATTGGCTATTACCAAAAATTGATAATCCCGTTTTATCAACATCCAGATTGCCTTCGGAGCGAACGCGAGCAATTACAATTGAACTTCCGTCGTACATTTCCAGGTAAGCTCCTTCATCGCCGCCTGAACCGCCTTTATACTGATTCATCGAATCAAACAATCGTTTAATTTCATCGCAGCTTACAAGTATCCGTTTAGAGGGATAAGTAGAAAACTGATATACATAAGCTTCTACCGTCGTCTCTGTCAGATATGCTCGACAAGGACGATCTGGAATTTCTGGTAATCCCTCGGGGAACTCTGCCAGCTTACTTTCTTTATCAAGACATTTGTATCTATGTTCCAATTCTTTAAAATCAGATTTAGTTTGCTGATACTGTTTAGCAAGGTAATTCTGAAGTTTTCGGATGGGCAATACTGAAAAAATCCCTCTAACTAAAGACTTCATAGAACCAGGTTTAGCGATAAACATTGAATAAAGCGT
>JASJEK010000362.1 GCA_030064915.1 Xenococcaceae cyanobacterium MO_234.B1 | reverse complement strand
TCTAATAAAGGTTCACCGATAATCTGACCAACATCGCGATTATCTAGCATTTGGAAGGTATTCAAAGAGCTAATAATCTGACTTCTAACTTGTTGATTGTTACCAGTAAAAATTAATCTTTCTTCTGGCGCGGCTCTGTCTGGCAAGACCTCGATTAAATTATTTTGCTGTTCCTGTAATAGCTGTGCTTGCCGTTGTTGTAATACCCAATTATCTAAACTATTAGCTACTACATAACCAGCCTCAACACAAGCGTCTAGAAACTCATCATAAGCTTCCTCTACAAACTCTTGAACGATAGGATTTTGAATACTCTCTATTTTTTCCTCAATGGCTAATCTAAAGCTCAAAGGTTTAGAATTAGGTTCGCCCCAAACCTCTACAGCATCGGCAATTTTCCCATTGTAAAAAGTATTAATTAACTTCTGGCGATAGCCTTTATTGTCGGTTGCATATTTCTTAATAGCTCGACGAGTATTCTTATAGGCATTAAAAAATATATTCTGGGCAGTTAGTCTAAAGCTAATAGCAACCAATACCGATACATTGGCTACAAACTCATCAAGGGCTTCCTCTCCTACTTCCTTTAACAGATACAATCCTAAAGACTCATTAACAGCTAAAATCGCAGCACTAGGGGCAACACCACAAGCTAAGAAGCCTAAAGCATTCCCAATTGTTCCACCAGCTAAACCAGAGAGTATTAATTTAGATTGTTGGAATCTTTGCGTTATTTCTTCCTCTGAAATGTTCCAATTAAAGTTATAGATAAAACTTGATGTCTGGACAATTAAAGTCCACAATCCTGTAAAGGAAGCCCATACAGTCCCTAACGTAGCATTGATTAACCAGCCAAAGAATTTAACCCCTTTACCAAAGACATTAGATAGAAAATTTACGACTCTATCTAATAAACCATCGTCGCTAGTAGTTCCTCGACCAATAACCCGATAATTCCTTCTAGGGCTATTAGCTAAAATAGCGGTTCTAGTTCGTCTAGATTGGAGTGTTGCTAATCTAATTAATCGAGACATCTTACTCTAAATCCTTTACTCTCGGTCGTCTATTGTAATCTCTATCAAATGGTTTAGTAGAATCAATTTTTGATGATTGATTGGCAAAGCCTAACTGTAAACTATTCAAGAAATCTTCTAAAGTATCTTGACCATTTACATCTAAATCCCTCATTAATTTATCGGCATTCTTAATAATTGATTTAATTTGGTCAGGTACATTTCCTTTTAAGTAACTCTAATCTATCTTTAGGGGAAAGCTTATGTATACCAAAAAAAAGTAGGTAGCTGCTCGGCTGATATCATTTCCCTTTAAGATTGCTACAGATGATTGACGCGGAGATACGGAGACACCGAGATTGATGTATAGCATCATATTTAAAGTAATTTGATATGACCACCTATCTGGGAAAATTGTAGTAGTTAATTTTATTATTGTGTTCAGTTAGTATTTTTACTAGAAAAATACTAGACAAAATCAATTACTAAATCTTTGTAGTTCTTGCGCTGTATGGTTTTCAGCGTAGGCGAAAACGGGACTGACGGGGCTCGAACCCGCGACCTCCTGCGTGACAGGCAGGCATTCTAACCAACTGAACTACAGTCCCAAATTATCCACACTCAGTAAGTATAACACAAAACACTGTTCTTAGGTAGGAAAAAAGCAAATAAAGTCTTAAACTACTTAGGGTTTGCTGAAAAAGTCATAATTCTCGGTTGCGATAGGTGGAACGGTGGAACATTGGAACGGGGGATTTTCTTGGGAATTGGTGCAAGGGTAAATCTCAAATAATTTTCTGGCATTGCAAGGGTTTTGAGCCTCTACTCTAGATGTTATAACCTTGCACTTTTTTGGTCAAAAAAGGCTCAAAACCTTTATTTAGCTTACCTTACACTTTTATGCAGCAAGCCCTACTTAATATAAGTTCGATATAAAAAAGAGCCTGTAATCGCTGATGCATCAAGCTTTTTATCAATTTTGCTAGTTTAGTTTATTATCAATTAATAAGGCTTAATGAGAATGAAGTGGAGTGAATTTTATCAGATAGGTATCTGATGTGTATCTGATTCTTCTATCTCATTTCAAATAGGATTGCTATAGTAAATCTCCGAGAGTGGCAAAAGAGGGATATTATGACTTATCACTTTTGACTTTTGACTTCTAACTTGACTCCTTATCCCTGAGAGAGACTTTGACAACCAGAATGTTGTTAATGTATCCTACAATGGACTTAAACAACTAAAATGTTGTTTTAATCTGAACCAAGAACACATAAGCCTTGAAACTTCATCTACAGGATGGGTTATAGAAAATTCTAAATTTAGATTTTACTTGAGAGAGACACTATGAGCGAGACTATCTTATCTATACGTAACTTAACTGCCAATGTTGATGGTACTCCCATTCTGAAGGGGGTTAACCTTGAAGTCAAAGCAGGAGAAGTACACGCTATTATGGGGCGTAATGGTTCTGGGAAAAGTACCCTCTCCAAGATTATTGCGGGACATCCTGACTATGAAGTGACAGGAGGAGATATTGTATATAAGGGTGAAAGTATTTTAGAAAAAGAACCCAACGAAAGAGCCTTAGATGGTATCTTTTTAGCATTTCAGTATCCTTTGGCTATTCCTGGGGTTAGTAACTTAGATTTCCTGCGAGTTGCTTATAATGCGAAACGGAAACATCAAGGCTTAGAAGAAATTGATACTTTTGATTTTGAAGACTTGATAGAAGAGAAGCTAGAGATAGTGAAAATGAAATCTAGTTTCTTAGAGAGAAGTCTTAACGAGGGTTTCTCTGGTGGAGAGAAGAAGCGCAACGAAATCTTACAAATGGCTTTACTCGATCCTACCCTAACTATCTTAGATGAAATTGATTCGGGATTGGATATTGATGCATTGAAAATTGTTGCTGAAGGAGTCAACCAATTAAAGACTCCTGACAAAGGTTACTTGGTAATTACTCACTATCAACGCCTGCTTAATTATATTGAACCCGACTACGTTCATGTGATCCAAGACGGAAAGATTGTAAAGAGTGGTGGTAAAGAGTTGGCGTTAGAGTTAGAGTCTCGTGGTTATGAATTTTTAGAAGAAACAGCTATGGCGTAATTAAACCCCTGTAGAGACGTAGCATGCTACGTCTCTACAATAAAATCACGGCGAAATCGATACATATAATCAATACTAAATAAACAATGACTCAGACTACTACAATACCATCAGTAAACAGAGATCGCTTTTTAAGTAAGATATTAGAAATTCGCCCCGATGCACCAGTTAATCAACTAGATAAGGAAACTGGGGAATGGTTGCATAATATTAGAGAACAATCGGCATCTTGGGTATCTCGATTAACTGTACCAACAAAAAAAGATGAAGAATGGCGATTTACAGATATTGCTTCTTTACTAGATTTAGAAATAGTTGCGTCAACATCTTTTACGACTGACAACATCACTACTATCCCCGAAGCGGAAGATACTCGCTTGGTGTTTGTTAATGGTAGTTATTCAGAGGAATTATCTAATACTGTTGGTTTACCTAAAGGTATTTATGTGGGGAGTTTAACTAATCTTCCCGAAGCTTACTGTAAATATTTTCGCCCCTTTCTTGGAACACAACCAGGGAAAGAAGAAGTTTTTACTTCTCTCAATACTGCTAGTATCGCTGATGTGGCTATTATTTGGGCTGCACCAAATACTGTAGTAGAAAAGCCAATTCATCTGTTATTTCTTTCTGTTGCAGAAAACTCTGTTACGATTTCCCAACCTAGAGGCTGGATTGTTGCGGAAAAGAACTGCCAATTAACTATAATTGAAGAGTACAATGGCATGTCTTCTTATCTAACTAATGCTGTTACTGAAATTTGGTTAGGAGAAAACGCCCAAATAAATCATACTCGTCTGCAACAAGAATATCCAACCGCTTATCATATTGGGAAAACAGCAGTTACTCAACAAAGAGATAGTCGTTACACTCTGACGGAAATTAACCTCGGTGCTAAACTCTCCCGTCACACTCCAGAAATTCATCAAGATGGGGAACAAACAGAAACTTACCTCAATGGCTTAACAATTGCTAAGGATGAGCAAACTGCTGATACTCAAAGTGTAATTAATCTACACCATCCCCACGGTACAACGGATCAATTACATAAATGTATTGTAAGCGATCGCGCTCATACTATCTTCAACGGAAAAGTATTTGTTCCTAAACCCGCACAACTTACCAACGCAGCACAACTAAACCGTAACTTATTACTATCTCCTAAAGCGAGAGTTGATACCAAACCCGAATTACAAATCACTGCGGATAATGTCAAATGTTCCCACGGTGCAACCGTCAGTCAACTAGAAGCAGATGAAATATTTTATCTCCGCAGTCGCGGTTTAACCGAAAATGATGCGCGTCAGTTATTAATAGATGCTTTTGTAGCTGAAATTATCGAAAGAATACCCGTAAAATCCATACAGGAAAACATCCAATCAGTAATCAGTAATCAGTAATCAGTAAGCAGTAATCAGTAAGCAGTAATCAGTAATTAACAGCTAAGGAATATGACTTTAATCCAAGAAAAAACTCTAGGCGATAAAGTAAGAAAAGACTTTCCTCTCTTACATCAAGAAATTCATGGGAAACCTTTAATCTATTTTGATAGTGCTGCTACTTCCCAAAAACCCCAGCAAGTGTTAGATGCACTATTAAATTACTATCAACAAGATAATGCTAATGTACACCGTGGCGCACACACTTTAAGTGGTCGTGCTACTGATGCTTATGAAGACGCAAGAGATAAAGTAGCTAAATTTATTAATGCTAGTCATCGCGAAGAAATTGTTTATACTCGCAATGCCAGTGAAGCAATTAACCTAATAGCTTATACCTGGGGGTTAGCTAACTTAAATAAAGGAGATGAAATTATTTTATCTGTCATGGAACACCATAGTAATATTGTTCCTTGGCAAATTATCGCTCACAAAACAGGAGCAGTAATTAAATATATCCAATTAAATGAACAAGAAGCTTTAGATTTAGATAACTACAAATCTCTGCTATCAGATAAAACTAAGCTGGTAGCTGTCGTTCATGTTTCTAATACCTTAGGCGTAATAAATCCCGTAGCAGAAATTGTGAAACTTGCTCACAAATACGGAGCTAAAGTATTAATAGATGCTTGTCAAAGTGTCCCACATATGCCTGTTGATGTGCAGCAAATAAACTGCGATTGGTTAGTAGCATCAGGACATAAAATGTGCGCTCCTACTGGGATTGGGTTTCTCTATGGAAAGAAAGAATTACTAGAGTCAATGCCTCCTTTTCTTGGTGGGGGAGAAATGATTAATGAGGTGTATTTTGACCATTCCACTTATGGCGAATTACCCCATAAATTTGAAGCAGGAACACCAGCCATTGGAGAAGCGATCGCATTAGGAGCAGCAATAGATTATCTTACTAATATAGGGATGGATAATATTCACGCTTATGAAGCAGAATTAATCGCCTATTTATTTAAAAAACTCGAAACAATTCCTAATTTGAGAATTTACGGGGCAAAACCTGATAAAAATGGCGAAGGTAGAGCAGCCCTAGCAGCTTTTAATGTATCAGGAATTCACGCTAGCGACTTAGCAACTTTACTCGATCATGAAGGAATAGCCATTCGTTCTGGTCATCATTGTACCCAACCATTACACCGTTTATTTGATGCTTCTGGTAGCGCGAGAGCCAGTCTATACTTTTATAATACCCGTGATGAAATTGATCGCTTTATAATTGCTTTGAAAGATACCATTGATTTCTTTACCACCATGATGGAATAGCTAAACTGACCCCTTGCGCCCATTCCGATAAATCTTGGTAGGGAAGGGGAGAGTATCTTGTTAGGGTCTATTGGCTCAACACCAGAAATTGAATATAATCCCCCCCTTCCCGCGCACCGCAATTAGCAAGTAAGGAATTTTGATGAAAAGTTTACTTTTGCCAGATATCTTATGCAAAAATGGTAAGGTTGCTTAAAACAATGTTTAATTTACCAGAAAAGTAGAACATCTGAGAGAGTATATAAATATGAAGATTGGCGATCGCGTTCGTGTCAAAGAATCCTTAATCGTCTATCACTATCCTAAAAAAAGACAGCAGCCTTTCGATGTTAAAGGGATGGAGGGAGAAGTGATAGATATTATGACAGAACATCAAGGAAGACCCATAAGTCCTAATCTTCCCGTAGTGGTTAAATTTGATAAAAAATTTAAAGCTCATTTTCAACAACAAGAGCTAGAAATAATTTAACTTTAT
>JASJEK010000084.1 GCA_030064915.1 Xenococcaceae cyanobacterium MO_234.B1 | reverse complement strand
GATTATCACTCCCTGATTGAGGCTGGCATTTTAGAAGGAAAGCCAGTAGAACTACTAGAAGGAGCTATTGTTCAAATGAGTCCCGAAGGGATACCCCATAGACGTACTAACCATTCGTAATTGGTTTTTCCGATTAAAACCCTATTTAATCCCAAATTGCTCTATAATTCTCTCCCTTTCCCCCTGCTCCCTGCTCCCTTGCAGTCAATACCAGTAGCTTTTCGATCTACTGAAACTGTTTAAGCGGTTGTGCCAAGGACTTTCACCTTATCAAAATTAAGTCGGGCGCATCTGGTTTCAGCGATATTGTATCACACTACTATCACCAAAAATTTGTTGTTGTTTGACTACCTAAGCTTACGTTTTTATTGAATGTTTATCATACCTGAACTTTTCTGCCAAAAAACCTGAACTTTCCTCAACAAAACGGGATTTTTTCTGGTGAGTATTTCCGCGATAGTGGAATCAACAAAGCAAAGAGAACAAACTCTTCCAAATCAAACAAACAACAAACTATTAATTTCAGGAGGAAAAAACAATGGGATCGTTATGGAATGATATCAAAAATAGTTTAGATAATGTTGAACAAGAGTTTGAAGAAAGCAATCCTCTAGATACTGTAATCCCAGAAGGTGATGAAGAACAAGACGCAGAGAACTTGATGAGTATTATGGCAGAACCACCAAATGGTGATTTGAAAGAGGAAACAAGTCTTCTTTCGAGAACTTATAAAGGCTATGATATAGGTACAAAGCAAATGGACTCTACAGAGTTCGACAATAGTTATGTAGATGCAGGAAGTAGAGTCAGTATGCTTAATTACTACACCTACTATGGTGTAGTAGAAGGGACAAGTGGCAATGATGAAATTATAGGAAATGACCGCTTGCATGTAGGATTAGGAGATGATTTTAAGCCAGCCTATCTTAATAGCGGCCCAGAAAAGGTAATGACTCTCTCTTTGGCTATTATGCCGGTAACGATGCTGGTAGCAGTGATGGTAATTCTAATAAGTATCTAGATGGTGGTGAGGGTAATGACTACATCAAAGGAGTGATCGGCAATGATAACCTCCTTGGGATACATTCATAACGGAGTAAACTGTAGTCAACCCGATTGAAACTTCAATTACGGTCTGAGTGAAGATTGGTACGAACGATTATGGTTAATCTCCCAACAATATCTAGACCTCTGGACTTATCCCTAAGTCGCTGCTTTTCTTGCCCTCTTACTATTCAAATGCTTAGAATGTAACCAACCACGGTTAAGAGCATCTTCTAAAGTAAGCCCCATTAAAGCGAGAAAAGATGCAGTACGCTTAAGCAATATCTTCTGAACGGCTGCTGCTTTTTGGTAGCGACCGATTTCAGTATCGGTAAGACGATTCTTAATGTTCATACTCGCATTGCTATCTGCCTGTAACACTTCCCCATCAAAGGTGAAGAATCGATCTCCGTCCCGTCTCCCTAAAAGAGTTCCGTTACGACTATCAACCTGCGAAGTGTAGGCTGGATTTATCAACGTCACCACCGATTGACGACGCTGAGAAACTTGTTCGAGCGCCTGCTGCAATTCACCTTTACACCATGCAGCCAAACGACGATTAATCTTTTTACTTTTTCCTTTGTTGCGTATGGGTTGAGATAAATCCTCACAAACAATTGATAAGTGAGAATCGAAAATCTGATGAACTCCAGTTCTAATGAGGGTTCTTAATGTAGCTCGAACCTTAGCTTGAGACTTGTTTTGATTTTTTGTACCCAAGTTGCAGCTATGAATAAAGCTATGGGGCTTTTCGGTGCTTAACGCCCATAGCTTCTGCCTTCTTTTACCTTTGATATAGTGTTTTTCTGTCGCAGCAGTCATTAGTTTGCCAATACCATCAGCATAAACAACACCATCAGAGCCATAAAATCCCTCGGTGTAACCTTTGTCTATACCAACAATTGAGGTGTTGTGGTTTTCTTGTTTGGTTACTACTTTGGGATAACAAAGTCTAACATTATCATCCTCAAAAATTATTCTCAACCTGCCTGTTGGTTTAACTCTTCCACAGCGAAACTTAAGATTAATTCTTTCGTAACTGCGCTTACCTTTTGGTTCTCCTGGCAAACTAATAGTAACAATGCTTCCAGACCGAGTAATATTACAGTCGCTAGCATCTAAGACAATCTGATTCTTAACCCAAGTATGTCCTCGATGATATTCTTGACGTACCCATCGTTTAATCAACGGGTACTGCATGAACTCGGTACTGTTTAAAGACTTAACTAGCTCCTTCCTGAAACTGGTATGTTCTAAGAAACAAGTTTTCCCTTTAACTATTATTTTTTCTGGCTGAAAATAACGATATATCTTGCGAATAACAAAACTCTTGGCAGCTTCTTGTACTGCATGAATATCATCTATTACTGATTGAAAAGTGCGCTCCCAAGGTTTGTAAGCTACTTGATATAAGGATGGTGGGTTAGTTTGCTTGAACTCCTTGATTAGCTTGTCTGACTTATATCCCCAAGCTTGAAGAGAACCGTATTTATTCCAAATGTCTTGTCTAAGTTTTCCTAAACGGTTAGCAATCTCAATACCTTTGGCAAGCTCGGCTGTTTCGTTATTAAATCCTTGAGCTTGCCATGTAATGCAGTATTCAGTTTTGCTGATTTTTTTTCTAGCCATGGCTAAACTATACCATGACTTACTAGTCTGCTCAAATGCTGATTCTGGATAGGGACGATGACCACGCCCGCGATTTAATCAACTCAATTTTTCCTTCTTTCGCCCATTCAGTCAAAGTCTTAGGATGATAGCCGTATTTTTTGTAGACTTGGTTGGGAGTTAAATATTTCAATCTGCAAATTAACTATATTTAACTCCATTTTACTACGTTATTTAACTACTAGATCCCGTTGGCAATGAGCAAAACATTATCTTTCTCAAAACTGTTTACAGTACAGTGCCGTAAAGCCCCCGTCATTCATGGGGGGGATATAAGGCACGAAGCGTTTAGCCAAGACAGTTTTAACTGTCCCGAAATGTGATATAATACTTTCAACTTAAAGAGGTCGAAATGTACGGTTGTCAGCAAGTTTTAGTAAGCCAAGATAAAGACTTGATTAATATACTAACATTCCTATGTGAAGAGTCTCATAAACTCACCAACATGGGAATATATTATGCTAGGCAGCTATACTTTAAAGCCCAGAAAAGTATAGGTAAATTTGATTTAGAGAAAATCTACAAAAACAATAATCACTACAAGGTTTTGCACTCTCAAGCTGCACAACAAATATTGAGAACTGTAGCAGAATCATTTAATTCATACTATGGATTAATAAAAGCCTATAAAGCAGGAAAAATAGTAGATAAGCCTAAAATACCTAACTACAGAAAAAAGAATGGTTTGGCAACTGTTAGTTATCCCAAGCAAGCATTAAAGTTAAAAGATAATAAAATAAGAGTACCAATAGGTAAGACTTGTAAACGCTGGTTTGGCTTGGATAGCTTTAATATTTCGATGCCATCTAACATTGATTTTAAAGATATAAAAGAGCTAAGAATACTTCCCAGAAACAAATGTTTCTACTTGGAATTTGTTTATAAAAAAGAAGTAAAGAAAGTAGAGTTAAACCAAGATAACGTATTAGGGATAGACCCGGGTTTAGTTAATTGGTTAACTTGTGTATCTAACGTCGGTACTAGCTTTATTATTGATGGAAAGCATATTAAGTCAATGAATCGTTGGTACAACAAGCAAGTATCAACAATTAAAGAAAACAAGCCTCAAGGATTTTGGAATAATAAGTTAGCTACCATTACTGAAAAAAGAAATAGACAAGTTAAAGACGGTATTAACAAAGCAGCCCGCATAGTAATTAATCATTGCCTAGAAAATGATATCGGGACTGTTGTATTTGGTTGGAATAAACGCAACAAAGATAGTATCAATATCGGTAAGAAAAATAATTCTGAGTTCGTACCTATCCCCACAGCACGACTCAAGGACAGAATTGCTCAACTCTGTGTTCAATATGGAATTCAGTTCATTGAGACTGAAGAAAGCTATACCAGCAAAGCTAGTTTCTTAGATGGCGACTATCTGCCTACTTATGGTGAGAAACCCGATGATTGGAAGCCCTCTGGTAAAAGAACTAAGCGTGGTCTATATCGTGTAGGACATTGTTGGTACTACATAAATGCTGACTGCAATGGTGCAGCTAATATCATTAGAAAAGCGATTCAGCGCGGTCTTGGGGGTTTCCCCCATGAGCGACTGAATCAAGAAGTAAGCAGAACGCTAGGCTTAGACCTTAGCCGACTGTCTAGGGGCGTTTTGACTCGTCCCCACAGAATTAAACTGTGGTCAGTTAATAAAGAAACGTCGAAAGATGTGGCTTTAGCCCATCTGAAGACATCGATATTAGAATCCCTCGTCATTCATGCGGGGGAGTAGTCAATGATAATTGTTAAAGTTTGCCACTTCTAGCAAACCAACCAACAACAGCAGCAATGATAATAAACGCTCATCAACTGAAAGATCCATTGTTGGGTAATCCTTGTCAAAGCACTACTTCAAAAGAAATAGACAAGATAGCTAGTTGAGTAGTATCAATAAAATAGTTGTTTTTTTTCTGAGAAGTAACTTCAGTATTGCGACTGTTACTATCAAGATCTGTAATTAAATCTTCAATAACTTCCCAGGGGTGACTTAGTGTCATTGCGCCGCGAGATATTTGATTTTGTCCGGCTAGTTGTTCTAGTTTGAGCAAAGAACGCTTTAAAGGATTAGTACTAGAGACGATCAAGACTTCTGTCATCCCTAAAGGTTCTGTACTTTGTAGTTCAAATCCAGAGGTATAGTAGTCGGGAATTTTCAGGGTTGTTCTGGGTGGAATGGAGATTTGTTGTGCTAAACCTGTCCATTGATTGGGGAAAATAACTGTTATTGTTCTTTCAGCATCGATCGCCAGAATATTAATATATATAGGGCGCTCTTCCTGATTGGCGATCGCAAATTGGAGGGTAGTACCAAGGAGAATTTGCTCAATTCCAGATGAAGATGCACTGCGATATTTAGGGGTATAGTCAGGATTGCTTCTAGTAGTTACAGCTTCTCCTAATAGTCGTTGAGGATTATAGGGATTACTGAGAGTTGCAGTGACTTTTAAGTAAGAGGAGTGGGGATTGAGAGTGAGTCGAATCAATTTGATGGCTAACAAAGACTGTAATTTATTTTGTAAGCGTTCAACGGCAGATATTATGCTTTCATCGCTGGTATGAAAAGAACCAGGAAGGAAAGTTAAGTCAGGATAAAATAGTCCCCAACTGTTAACAGGTGGTGTGGCAGCAGTTTTGAGTGGGGAAATTTCTGGAGTAAAACGACCAAAAATATAGTCTATTTCTCCTTGTTGTAGAGGTAATATTTCGATACGGTTAAAAGGAGCAAAGGCTTGTTCTATTTCTCCCAGATGATTTATTGCAGAATCATCTAAACCGATTTTCAACTTTAAATCGGCGGGAATACTGCGAATTTTCTCTTGAAGTAAACTACCTCTGGATAAGCTTTTTGATTGAATAACTAATTTACCGTAACCGATTAATCCTTCACGAGCATCCAATTCTACTATGGCTAATTGGTTTTTTTGAGGATCGATTACAGATAGAGTTGAACCCCGATTAAAAGCAGTAACACTTTGAGCATCTATCCCCCCAAGCCATAATTGAACTGAGGAGTCCCTGTTGATCCTAGTAATGACTGCTTCTGCTGGAGGAGTTTGTTTATCAAGAAAGTAAACTGATTCAGGAGTATAATTTGCAGCAGGAGAGACTTCATAACTTGGTTTTTGTAAACTGCTGGGAGCAATAAGCGCGATCGCCTTTTCTGTGCTAGTAATAGTAGTATGGAGACGAGGATTTCTCGTTTGTTGCCAAAGATATTGCGTCATCCCATAGGTAAATGCTCCCGCAGCAAAACCATCAAAGGAAACATCCGCAGCTAATTGATTTTTTTGAGCGGAAGTTATAGCAACACCTTTAGCAATGCCTTTTTGACGACGTTTAATAAATTCTTGAGGAGAAAGATTGAGTCGGGATAACCATTGTTGTTGATATTCTCTTTCTGCTGCAATTACTTCTAAGTTGTTACTACTAGAGCGAGAGCGTATCCTCAAATTTCCTCTGGTAGTTCCCCCAGAGTAACAGCAGTCTAATACAATGGTGACATTTTCAGTTTTTAAGGCACTAGTAAGTAAAAACAGAGTATGTCCCATAATATCTTTTACTTGGTCTGATTCATTGTTGGGACTATCGATAGGAACTATCGTGCCATTGAATCCATCTTCACTATCCTTATCTTTAACCCTAGAACCATGTCCTGAATAATGAAATACTACCACATCTCCTGGTTTTGCTTGTTGTATGAGATGTTTGTCAAAAGCGGTTAAGATGTTTTGACGAGTGGCTTCGCGATCGCTTAAAGTTAGAATATCCTTATCTTGAAAACCAAAGCAGTTAATTAATAGCTCTCTTTGTAACTGTACGTCTGTAACGCAGCCTTGGAGAGGTATCCAACCACTAGAGTTACTATCGTATTGATTAATTCCTATAAGTAGAGCTAATTTACGAGAAGTGTTTTGAGCTAAAACTTTGCCGTAACTGTTACTAGTACTTAAGAACTTGTCTTGACTCCAACCTAAAGTAGCTAGAGTCGAACCTGCTAATTGTAAAAAATGACGGCGTTTAATTCTACTCATCGTTGTTGACTATTAGTCTGTAGGGGGATCTATCTTACAAACTATTTAGCCTATGCAATTATGGAAAAATTAAAAAGCTATTGGCAAAAATTATGAGTGTTTAGTCGTTCTAAAGTTTTTGTAAGTTCATCAGAAGGATTAGGAATAGAATAAAGTTCCCAGAGTACATCTGACCACATTTGTAGCTCGGCAAAATAATCAGCTTTTTTAAAAGCGATTTCTTCCCTATCTGCACCCTCCGCTTTAAGTTGATTTTCGATTTCTGTTAAGTCTGCGGCAATTTTTTGATGTCTATCTGGAGCGACTATTTGTAGGTTTTGAATTTCTGTTTCGTAGGGATTAAAAACTACTACTTTATAAGTTTTCCCTGGTTCTAAGGGATTACCATTGTAGAAAATACTGGTTTGTGTCCCTTCTACTTCTTGTTGCCAATAAATCTGATTCTCGTCTCTAAGACTAACTGCTTCCAGTTTTCCTGATTGCCAAACAAACAGAGGATTCTGGTGCCAAATTTCTTGGATACTGTTGGCTTGGGAGTCTATATCTATTAGTTGACTGGGTGAAACCAAGCATAAATTGTTACCCCGTGAACCTCCAGCTACTTTTTTCCTCTTGATTCGCTCCCAAATTTCGTTCCAGGATAAGGCGATGTAGTTGCTAGAGTTTTCCCTGTCGATGGAAGAGAAAGACTGGCTAAAATTGAGAGTATTAGCTGCATCCAAAGGTAGTATTGTTCCAGATAAGACTAATAATCCTCCAATTCCCCCTAATGTAAACTTATCAGGGTTCTTTAGCTTACTCATATTTTTCTTCCTGTTGAGATGCTGATGCTAATGTAAGTCCATAATAATACGGAAGGGAAGAACAAAGGAACAAGTAATTTTAGAGATATGTATAGCTGCAAGCTGATAAAAACATAAGCAATATTAGCAGCTAGTAGGATTAGAATCCATTTTTGTCGTTGACTAGGGCGAATATTTAAGATGATTCCCTGAGAGATTATGGCAGCGAGTAGCAGAGCTAGAATATCTGGTATTGGGGTAACTATTTGACGATTCAGAAAATGATGCACCATATAAGCATGAACTTCTCCTCCTGTCAAATACCGACTGGGTTTTGGTTGAGCAAAATGTAATGCTAGAGGCAAAGGAAAGTTATCATCGGCTTCGTCATAACCCCCTGCTGCAATAATCACTATTTGCTGTTGTAGATTATCTAAAGGTTGACAAACAGAATTGGTATCTTTTTTTAATAAACACCAAGCAGGAAGAGGAGTATATATTTGCTTTGGAGGAATAGAAAAATCTAAGATGGGATAAAACCACATTTGAGCCAAGTTCTGGGAAAAGGAAGAAATAGGATGAAGGCGTAATCTTTCTAGGAAAGCTCTAGTTTGAGATAAATTGGAACTATCTGCCTGCTGTTGAGAACTAACCAAAGCTAATAAATAAGCAAAAGGACAACTATTTTGACAGTCATCAGTTGGTTTCAAAAGTTCTAAATATCCAGGATAAAAGTAAATATCTCCCTGTAAGCTGGTTTTGGGATTAGCTATTTCAGGAATTATGGTTTTCTTGGCTTGAGTAGAAGCTGCAAAAATAAACTGAGTATTTTGTTGTTTTCCTGATTGTATTGCTTGGTTGAGCGCCTTGTCTTCTTGGGGTTTAGGTTCCCATAATTTATAGTCAATGCCTATTACCTTGGGAACAGCATTTATTTGGTGTAAATTATTAATTAATTGTGCCAGATATGTTCGATCGATCTCTTCTCTGGTACGCCAAGGTAAGTTAGCTTTAGTAAGGGATTCTTCATCAATTTGAATTAATAGAGTGGGGGGTTGTATTGTTTGAGGGATTTGCCTGGTTACTTGACGATATACTTGACGATATAAAAGTTGAGTAACAAGTCGAGCTTCTAATAATAAATCTTGTACTGGTGGCAGCAGACTTAGAAATAAAAGGAGTAATAAAGATTTGCTAATTTGTTTATCAGGCAGCCATCTTTTTAATCTTTCCCCTCTACTTGAGAAACGGAATAGTTTAGCATCGGGGTAGCGATATAGAGAAGGAATTAAATAGGCACTAGGATATCTTTGCTGAATATTTTCTTGTTTAAAAAAACTAGAGGAATCTATTAAAGCTTCTTGAACATCTTTATATTCAGACAAACTGTTTATAAATTTTTCTAGGAATTGAGAGGCAACCGTATTATTGACAGGTTCTCGCATAATAATAACCTGACCCAACCCTAGTTTAATTAGGGATTCGGCAATATCAATACCAGTACAAGAATTAAAAAATGCTAATTGTAGTCCATTTTTAGCGGCTTGACTTAGGGAATTTTTGATATCTTCAATTTTCAAAGAAAGATGAGGTGATAGATGAAATTCACCTCCAAAATTTGATTCGTTACTGTGACCAATAAAAAATAAAATATCCCAACCATCAGCAGAGGTTATTTTGTCAAATACTTGTTGTTTTAAATCAGAATCATTTTTGGCTAACCCCTCACCTATTAAATCAATATATGCTAACTTAGATAGGGATTGTATTTTTTGTAGATCTTGAGCAAAATCTAAATTAGGATCGTATCCTATAATTGCTAAAATGTGAGGTTTACGGGAACGGGATATACTTTTTATCCCAGAGCTATTAATAGTAGTTCTAGCAATACGAACTTTATTTTTAGCATCAAGATCAGAACTAATATCCCAAGTTTCCCAAGGTAAGCGAGTTAATTCATTCGAGGAGCAAGCAATCAGTAAATCAAGATTTTCTTGGGGGTTATTATTAATAATACTGACAATTTTTCGTCTAATATCTACTAGCTCTGGACTTAGTAACCAACGCTGAAATTCATCTATTAATTGGTAATGAGTATCTCTTAGTAATCGATGGTAATCTTGAGGAGATTGAGTAACTATTATTGTTTGGGCTTTAACTCGTAAACTTTGATAGTAATTAAAATAGGCATTATACCATTGTTGATATAAAGTACTTAGACTCTTAGGATATTCTAATTGCACCCCTAAAGTATTATTATCTGACCAAGATAATTCAAAATCGCAGATATAGTTAATTTTTTTAATTGTTATTTTAAGCTGATTCATTTACAATAAAAATTAAAAAATAAATTCAAATAATCGAGATATTTCTGTACTGCCATCAGGAGGAATAATGGTTACTAATAACTTCTCTTCTGCGGTAGCTTCTAATTTAGTACAAAGATAAGCAACACCTAAGTCGGAAGTTAGTTCTTGCTCTTGTAAAATAGTATGGCGATCGCTTATCCTTAATTTAACTCCATAAGGAGGAATGCTATTAGGAGTACCACCTAAAATTAATAGCAAACTCCAAGTTTTTTCAGTTTCAGAAATCAACCAGGTTACAGCATATAATCTGAGAGGAGTAATATCGGCAAATTCTTGATAAGCTCGACCAGCATTACTGGGTATATTAATATCCGTAACTTGACTAATTTGAGCCAAAATATCATTTAAACTAGCAGCAGGATTATCTGTATTAATGTCTCTAAATTTAGAAAGCATTGCAGGAGCAGGAAGCATTTGCCAAGTTAATTCTTGTTCGAGTTCGTCTATTTGGTTTTGAATCCACTCTCGGAGATTTATTGTTTGTTGAGTTAAGATTTTAAATAAATCTCCTAAATGTAAATTAAAGTTAGGATTGTTATTAGTAAGAGATTGATATAACCAATTACGGAGATCGGGATTAGTAACAGTAATAACTGCTTGTTCCCAAGTTAATTGTTTCCAGAGGGGTTGATTTTTAATTTCTGGTAAAATTTTTTGCAATGTTGTTTGGGAGTCGCTCAATTTATTTTCTGGCTCCCTATCTGTGTTTGGTAAAGTAATCCCGTTAGGTTCTAAACATTGTAAGTTAACTAATAACTTTTCCATTTTTGATTCAAACAAGCTAGAAGGAATGGCATAATTCCAATCAATATCTAAAGGAAATTTTTTTTTATTAGCAACCAAGCGATCATAATCAATAAATCCTCTAATAAAACCGAATTCTAATTCTTCGTTTATTTCGACTATTACATAAAAATGAGCTACAAATTCAGGAATATCTACTACATATCTAGGAATAGTGATTTCTGAATCGCTAAGATCAACAGTAGGTATCAGACAAATCTTAAAATCTTCTACCTGTACATTACAAATAGCATCAATAATATTAGCTAATTCTGGTTTAAATACCGAACTATTAGCTAGATTAATTGCTAAATTTGGTTCTCGTGAATGTATCCAATATTCAAAAGAAAATAAAGCCAAAGCTTGAAGATACAAATTAAACTGTCGGGATTGATTATGTAAGTTGTCGCCAATGGTTAAAGCCCGCTCTAACCATTGTGGTTGCAACTCAATTATGGCAGATGAATTAGTGAAATCTGTTAACAGATTATTTAAGTTAGTATTCATTATTATTTTCCTCTTTGTTTTAGGCATTGACAAACTGTACGAGCCAATAAACTTTTTCTGGTTTTGTTTTTACTATCAAAAACTTCTGCTTCTGCTTCTTGAATGACTTCTTGGATTTCTGGCTCAATAAATTCTTGGATTTTATTATCTAAGATAGCCAACTTTTCTGGCTCAGTTAATAATTTAGTTACTTGAGCTTTTAGACTGTCTTTTAAGATAGAAATTGTATTTCTGGAAACATCTTCTCGTAGTTCTTTTAATTTTAGTAGCCGAGATACTTGTGATTGTCCTGATAACTCAAGCTGATTTGCTATTTCTCCCATAGAATACCCTTGGCAGTAAAATAAATTGAGTCCTAAAATTAAATTATTGGCTTTTTGTATTTTGGGCGTTTTCTTGTTCATAAAATAATTAATTTTAGCCTCGATCACTTGGTTAGTTACTGTGAACAAAATATCTTCAATCTGGTTGTAAATAACTATTTCTAATTCCCTGTCTAGGTTGGGGGTAGGGTTTTCTGTGTTCTCGCTCAGTTCATTTATCGGTTCAGGTATGGTATTGTTTCTCAGGATATGAGCAATATTTTTTAACTTGTTTAATACCTCTTGAGGTTCTAATTGTCGGGAAATATTTAGAATTTTAGAAATTTGCTTTAATTGGTCATTTGTGGGAGGTGGATAAGGCTTATGAGATTTACCTTTACCTTCTGCTTTGCGTTGTGTATTTATTTCTCTTCGTATTGCTAAAAGTTTAGTACGATAAACTTGATGGAATGCTTCTAATAAGTTGCCATATTCTTGAATTTCAGATTCTGAATATCCTTGTTGTCTTAGTTTACGTTCTAATTTACCTGGAGTCGTTTTAACTAAAATTAACCAATCAGTAACTTCGACGATGCCATAAAACTTAAGAACTATTTTGTATTCTCTATTCCCTTTGACTTTGATACTCGTCCAAGTAGACAAGCTACTATCTTTGCTGAGGTCAAAAGTATTTATGATGTCGCTAATTAAAGAATCACCTACTCTCGATCTAGCAACATAATTTTGCGGTATTATATCTAAAAGGACAGGAAATAAATCATTTCTACTTAAGCCATAAGTTTCTCGATATTTTTGTTCTGTGCTTAAACAAAATTGATAGATGCAATTAGAAACAAAACATCTTAAGCAAAATCCTGCATTAAGTTGTGCCTCTGTTTCTTCATTGCGATACCAGCCAAATAGTGTGTATTGAATTTCCCTGTGTTCAATCCGATCTCTCTGAATTTGACCCTCGAAATATTCGAGAAAAAATGCCTCAGCTTCTGGGATTTCTTGCGATTGGTATTGCCCAAAACTATTAACCCCTCGTAATATCCAGTAATTTGCATGATTTACCATTGATCTCCTTATTGCTTCATCCTCATATACCTGGCAACTGTTTGAGCCTATGCAGTTTTTATCCTAAATCCGATTGTTAAAACCCCTATAAATTATTTATTGTAGAGACGTAGCATGCTACGTCTCTACAGGGTTTAACGATTTTTTATATGAACTTTTTATATGAACATAGTATGTAATTCGGATTTAATATTAGTAAATTGACGGAAATTAAACTAAAATAGGTCTCTTGCCCAAATATTAAAAGAAAACAGAAGTTTAGATTCGAGTAGTTAATAAAAAAAGACTAAAAGAATTATTTAAATTCTTCACTATTTACAACCCCTCTGATTATCCCAAGTACGTTGTTCACCTGCTTGATTTGGATTGTACGCTACTAACTCTACTGAACCATCTTCATGCCAAATCCAACCTTGTGCAGGAGGCTTACGTGTTGTTATCTTGGGTTTTACTACTTCTGTTTCCTTATTTGATTCAATTTCTGTTTCAGATGCAGTAACAGAGGCAACTAATCCGACCTCGCTCATGTCTTCTGCTAAAACATCATCAGGATTTTGGGGTAAGCCACCTTTGCCAATATCCACAAACTCACTATTGGCAGTTTGTGTGCAAACATTTTGGGCAATTAATTTGGCAGCATCTACTACTTCTTGAGTTAATTCTACTAAACCCCTAGTGGGGTCAACAGTTGGTTGTTCGATACTTACTTCTCCTGATAACCCAAATTCCGAACTAGCATCGATATCGTTAGTTTCATTCCCAGGAGTTGCTTTTCTCTCTTGTATGCCCAAGAGTGCTTCAGCAGTAATATCAATATTGCCACCAGTTCCTTGTTCTGCACTGGCAATAATATCGTTGCCATCAACTTGACTAGGGAAAGCAATAATAAATTCCGCATCAATATTAATGTTGCCTCCAGTAGCATCTTTAAAAGCTCTGGCGGAAATTAAGCTATCATCCCGTAAGATAATGTCTTCTGCAACTTTGAGGATTATATTACCCTTATCACCCGCTTGAGTAGCTGCATTAATCTGCCCATTTTCTAAAGTGAGGTTGTTAGCTTCAATCCTTACACTACCAGCTTCTCCTGTGCCTGGTTCTCTTAACCCTCTAACACTAGGAAAATTACTGGCATTAATAGTTGCTCCATCACGAACAATTAATTCATTGGTAAAGACCTCTACATTTCCACCTTTACCACTAGCTTCAGTTGCACTAGTGAACAAACCACTTCCCCCCAGCCCAATACCTCTTAATTCAATAGATTCAGTCGCACGAACCGTTAAAGAACCTGCATCTCCTTCACTTAGGGTGCTGCTACTGACAAATGCTCCATTATTCAGAGAAAGATTTTTCGCATTGATGTTAACTTCTCCACCATTGCCTATAGCTCCTGGTTGAACTGAACTAGCGATCGCACTACCTTCTCCATCTAAGAAAACGGTATCAGTAGCATTAATCGTGACTCTCTCTCCATTTCCCTTGCTAAATGTAGCACTAAGTATTTGCGCTCCATTGGTGAGAGTTAGATTTCTTGTCTGGAGCCTAACTTCTCCTGCATTAACTATTGCCTCTGAGCTGACAGAGCTGGAGATCGCACTACTAGCTGCTCCATCCCTACTTACTCCATCTAAGGAAACGGTATCAGTAGCATTAATCGTGACCCTCCCTGCATCTCCTTTGCCAAAGGTATCGCTCTGTATCTGCGCTCCATTGGTTAGAGTCAGATTTCTGGTATCGATAATAACTTGTCCTCCCTTACCTACTGCTCCTGATCCAACCGAACTGGCGACTTTACTGCTAAAGCCATCTCTATCTTCTCCATCTAGAGAAACGGTATCAGTAGCATTAATTGTGACACTACCTGCATCTCCTTCACCAACAGTATCACTAAGTATTTGTGCCCCATTGGTTAGAGTCAGATTGCGGGTATCGATTCTAACTTCTCCTCCATTGCCTACTGCTTTTGGTTCAACTGAACTGGCTATCTTACTATTAGAACCATCTCTATCTTCTCCATCCAAGGAGATTATATCAGTAGCCTTAATCCTCACACTCCTTGCATTTCCTTTGCCAAAGGTACTACTAAGTATTTGCGCTCCATTGGTTAGAGTCAGATTTCTGGTCTCGATTCTGATTTCTCCTGCATTACCTACTGCCCCTAATTCAACTGAACTGGCGATTATACTACTGACTCCATCTCTATCTTCTCCATCTAAAGAAAGGGTATCAACCGCATTAATCCTCATACTCCCTGCATTGCCTTGGCCAAAAGTGCTACTACTAATTTGCGCTCCATTGGTTAGAGTCAGATTGCTGGTCTCGATAATAACTTGTCCTCCCTTACCTACTGCCCCTGATTCAACCGAACTGGCGATTATACTGCTAATTCCATCACTTCCCTCTCCATCCAAGGAAACGGTATCAGTAGCGTTAATCGTGACACTACCTGCATCTCCTTGGCCAAAAGTGCTACTACTAATTTGCGCTCCATTGGTTAGAGTCAGATTGCTGGTCTGGAGATTGATTTCCCCTGCATTACCTACACCCCCTTCCACCACACTGGTTGAGATTACATTAGGAACTCCAAACTCATTTTCCCCATCTAAAGAGATGGTCTCTACAGCATCGATATTGATAATACCTGCATCTCCCTGTCCTCTAGTGAAGCTATTGATTTGAGAACCATTGTTAAGAGAAAGTTTTTTTGTCTTGATGTTAATATTACCGCCTTTGCCTATACTTTCTGGTAGTAGCACGCTACTAAAGACCCCAGATGGTACTCTAACAATTTCATCGTCTGTGTTAAAGTTTATTGTCCCATTTAAGGAAACGGTATCAGTAGCTTCAATGGTAATGTTGCCTGCATTTCCTCGTCCACTTGTATTAGCACTTACACTCGCTCCATTAACGAGCGATAGATTGGTAGCAGTAATGTTTATATTGCCTGAATCTCCTTTTGCATTAGTATTAGCATCTATGTTTGCCTGATTAGAGAGAGAAAAGTTGTTCGTAGTAATCTGGATATCACCTCCCTGACCTACAGCACCTGGTAAAACACCACTACTAACACCACTAAAAGAACCTGCCCTACTTCCTTGTCCATCAAACGAGATACTTTCGGTGGCTGTGATAGTAATATTTCCTGCATTCCCTTGTCCAAAGAGATTAGCAGAAATGTTAGCTCCGTTGGTCAGAGACAGTTGGCTCGTGGTGATATTGATTTTACCTGAGTTACCTACGCCTCCTGGTCCAACACGACTAAAAACGCCACTAGGTAAGTTATTATCTGCTGTTTCCCCATCAAAAGAAATAGTCTCGCTGGCCTTAATATTTACATCGCCTGCATTTCCCTGTCCAGCAACAGAGCTACTTATGGCAGCTCCATTGGTTAAAAATAGATTTCTCGCATTAAGATTAACTGCTCCTGCATTACCTACTCCTGATTCGCTAATAAAACTATTAATCCCAAGGCTATTTCCCACTCTCCCATCAAAAGAAATAGTATCGCTAGCATTAATGGTCACATCTCCTGTATCCCCTCGTCCATTAATAGAGCTAAATATACTACCACCATTGGTTAGAGAAAGGTTTTTCGTGGTGATGTTGACGCTTCCTGTGTTGCCTACGCCTGTTTCGGAAACAGAGGTAAAAATACCAGTAAATTCTCCCTTAAAGACAACAGTCTCGGAGGCATTAATGTTCACATCCCCTGCATTTCCTTGTCCATTAATAACAGCAAAAATCCCCGCCCCATCAATCAGAGACAAGTTTTTCGTATTGATATTCACATCACCTGCGTTACCTCTGGCATTATCGTTTACACTGTTAAAGATTCCTGTGGCTGAATCGCTACCTGCCCGATCAAAAGTCACCGTCTCAGAGGCATTAATAATAATATCTCCCCCCTGAGCATCGATAGAACCCAAACCTTCTCCTATGCCAGCACTCAGGGAACTTCCTTCTTTAAGCTCAAAATTCCTGGCATTCACTGTAATACTACCTCCGCCTCCAGCCCTGACATTGATACTCGAAGAGTTAGCTAAGGAAACTGTATCGGTAGCATTAATAGTGACATTGCCTCCATTACCTTGTCCTAAAGTATTAGCCAGCAATAGAGCCCCGTTAGTTAGAGTCAAAGAACCCGTGTTTAGCTCAATATTACCTGCATTACCTATAGCACTAGAACTTACACTAGCTTCAATTGAGGTGAAAGTATCTGGGCTACCATTTAAAGATACAGTATCAGTGGCATTGACAGTTATATTACCCGCATTACCTTGTCCTGATGTATTCGCGATAATAAATGCTCCATTACTAAGAGTTAGAGAGGGAGTAGTTATAGTAATATCTCCACCATTACCGATCGCACTTGCCCCTATATTAGATGCGATCGCACTAGTATTTCCCTGACTTTCTAAAGATATACTTTCACTGGCATTGATATTTATATTCCCTGCGATACCTAAACCTAAAACAGTAGTATTGATTAAAGCGCGATCGCCTATCTCTAGAGTTCCTGTTTCAATGTTAATATCTCCCCCTTCTGCTATTCCATTGGGGAAAATACTAGTACTAATGGCACTAACAAAATTGTTGTCATTTTCTATCCCCTTTATGGACAAAGACTCGGAAGCGAATATAGTAATGTCATTACCAGCAATTGAACCCAAAGTGTTAGATAGAAATCCTGAAACTCCAGTAATAGAGATATTTTGACCTGCCACTTGAATATTTCCACCACCTAACCCACTAGCATCAATAACACTTGTTCCTGATAAAGATATATCTCCAAATGTCTCTACTCCTGAATAGTCCAAAGTAAAACCGTTGGCTACTTCAACCAGATCAACTTTTCCTCCTGCTACACTTCCTAGTTCAATTCTTCCTCCTGGGGTTTTGATAGTGGCATCTTCAAAAAAGAGATTTCCCCCAACTATTCCGATAGTAGCGTTACTATCTACTCTTAAGGCTTCTTGAGTATCGATAACTTCACTATTTAAAAGTCTTACGCCATTTCCCTGACCTCTAACTGTAATATCCCCTGGATTCTCCCGAAACCTCAATCCAATGGGAATATCTATCGTTAATAATGGTGGTTGATTTGGATTAGCTGCACTAAATTCTAACCCATTCCCAAACACTACACTATCTGCTGTAGTGGCAAAGAACGAACCATTGACATCTAGCCTGGCATTTGCTCCAAACAGAATCCCATTAGGATTTATCAGGTACAAATTGGCATTACCTAAAACCCCTAATACTCCTTGAATATTCGAGAAATTATTCCCTGTAACTCGACTAAAGATGTTAGCAATGCCATTAGGGTTAGCAAAGTAAGCCTCTCTTCCTGCTCCCACATTAAATTCTTGAAAACTGTGAAATAGATTAGCATCCCGAACTGCACCACCTTGAATAGTATCCCGATTACCATTACTTTCCACTACTGAATTTTCTGCGCCTAAACTAGAGTCGGGAGTAATTTGAGCAACAGCAATACTAGGTAGTAAAGAGAAGAAAACTAGAGAAAATAATATAGGCTTCACGATAATCTAATCTTACGTAAGTGTAGGTTGAATTATGTCGAGCAAGTAATTCAGTATATTTACCCAACAATAGCAAAGATTGAGCGGTTCGGAAGTATTTTGTTAGAAAAAATTACTGGGTTTTTCTCTCCTTTTACAACCAATTACCTACTAAGACAAAAGCTGACCAAAAGTAAGGGTCATGAAATTGCTCTGATTGGAGAATGGCAACTTGCGCTCGACGGAGAGCTTCTGCTTTAGTTACCTTACCTTTAGCAAGTTCTTGGTAAAACTTTTCCATTAACAAAGCGGTTGCTTCATCATTTACCAACCATAGAGAAGCCAAAGTACTTTTTGCTCCTCCTCGCATGGCGACTCCTGCTAATCCTAATACAGCTCGCTCGTCTCCCAAAGCAGTTTGACAAGCACTGAGAACTAAAAGTTCAATTGGTCTATCGGAACTTGCTTTTCCTTGTAAGACTTGGTTAAGTTTTTTGGCATTGATCCGTTCATCCCAAGCCAAAATATAAGTTTCCTCTGCGATCGAGCTAAAATTACCGTGGGTGGCAATATGAACAATAGGAAAAGGTGCGTTTTCTATTTTTGTCTCTAAATTCTGTTTGGTAAAAGAATTATTCAAAAGGGTTTTAGTAGGAACATTATCCCCAATACTTTCTAACTCTTGTTGGACGTTGGGTAAGGGAGGGAAATCAGGAAAATTGGGTGACTGTTGGCTAAGTCCCGCCGTTAGAGTGGTAACTTTAGACCTTAATAGAGGCTGAGGGTCTAATAATTGCATCCCGGGAGTTAGCACCACCGCATATTTTTCGATAAGATATTGCTTTCCATCATGTAATACCGCCATCGGAATATTCCGTAGCACCCCGTCGAGAACAAATACTAAGGTGTGTACTTGGTTACGTTCTAATTCTTTGGTAAAGGGCGCAATCAGCCAATTGTATAGTTGTTGAGCAGGAGAACGAAAATCACTGGTTTTGGGTTTGTTTTCTGTGCGGATTACTTGGATACCCCGTGAAGGATTATCATCTCTGCTTCTGGCTAATTCTGAAGTTGAGAAACGATTAACAAAAAGGTAGTCTAAAGCAATAGTATCGCGTAGTTCTCCAATTACCTCTTCGATTTGATCGCCTGTCTTGATAGATTGATGTAATAGTTGACCATCAGGTAAAGATACAATTACTTCTAAGCGTTCTTTTAATATGATTGAATAGATAACGGCAGTATTAGGAGCAATTTGATCTATTTGGACAGGATTAGCCTGGATACAAGCTTCATTGAAAAAATTATCTAACTCTGCTAGTTGTAATGACTCGATAACTTGACGAGCTTGGGCTAGTTCTGCTTGAGTAGGTTCTATTTCTGGTGATAATAGTAATTCTACTAACTGACGATACACTGGTTCAAGGCGATCGCGAAAAGAAAATTGGGTATCGGGGGTAGTTGCGATTAAGTCACTACGTAAAGACTGAAGTAAGTCGTAGGCTCTAGTGTAAGAGTGAATCGCATCTTGGCGTTTATTTTGGGCTTGCTCAATTCTTCCTAATTGCCAGAACACCTCAGAAGCAATATCTTGAGAATTATAACCTATGGCGTAACTAAGAGCTTGTTTCGTAGTAGTTTCTGCTTGTGACCATTGTTGTTCTAGTTCGTACCATCTTCCTAGGGTAGCCAAAGCAAAAGCTTGAGTTCTAGCTGAACCTAAAATATTAACTTCTGCAACCGCATTTTTAAGTATCTCCGCAATATTAGGAGTATTAACCCCCTGTTGTTTTAATTGCAGTAAACTACGAGCAAAATTAATTTGAGTTAAGACTTTCTCAGGAGTAGGAGGTAAAGTTGCTAGTCGTGAATTAATCTCTGAGATTAAACTAGTTGGGTTTCCCCTATGGTTTTGAATCAATAAATTTAATAAATTGGCTTTTCCCTGGAGTACAGTAACAGGTTCAGTTCCTAACTCTATAGCCTGACGGTAATAGTTTTCCGCATCTGCTAAATAATTAGCTACTCTTTCCTGATAGTCTACAGATTCTATGCCCCTAATATTAGTCCCTCTGGCAAAGTAAGTATTTTCTTGAGCCAAAGAACGAGCCGTATTGCCTAAAGCCTGGTAAACTGAAGCTAAATTAAGGTTTTTGGTAGTGCCTAACTTTTCCGCCGTTAATAAAACATTTTGCGATCGCTTATTTTCTCCCATCACCCGTAAAATATTACCTAAACTAACTAATCCTTTCACCTGCATATAGGGTTGCACAGATGTATTGTCTGAAGTTGTTAATTCCTGTAATGCTGCTTCGGTAATCTCACAATCTGTGACATCTAAAGCTAAAGCTTTGGTAATAGTTTTACAAGCCTTAGGATATAAACCCAAATTCTGCATTACTTGAGCCTGATTGATCTGACTTCTGATAATTCCATTGCGATTTTCTATTTTGGTATAAATCTCCGTTGCTTCTTGCCAACTGTCCAACGCCGATTCCGCTTCTCCCACTGCTACCTGCAATTTTCCCTGTATTTCCAGGCTAGAAGCTAAAACACTGAATAATTCAGGTGATTCTACTTGCTGATTTAAGATAGCTAAACTTGACTCAATACTTTTCTTTCCTGGTTGCCATTCTCCCAATTGTTGATAAGTTAGAGAAAGATTACTCAACGCCATCGCTTGATTGAGAGGAGCTTTTTGTTGTGCAAAAGTATTAGCTGCCTTTTGCCATACTGTTACTGCACTCTGATAATCTTTACTATTGTAGAGCGATCGCGCTTCTGTGGCTAATTCGATTCCTGAAGCTTGAGAAAATGTTACCTCTGCCCTGCTCAAAAGTATTGTCAGAGAAAAGCAGAACAGAAGCAGAGTGAGTAAGAGGGATTTTAAACGATGGGTTCTCATTAATAGCTCTATTTAAACCTGGTTCTAACGGATTTTGTGGTCAATCATTTTGAAGGGTTTTGCGACCATTCATTAAACTAGCAATCAATAAGTTATGAAGCCAATTATCATGGTAGCTGAAGCCATTAAGATCAGTAAATGGCGATATCCGTGTAGAGCATTGGGAGCGAGGTAACTGCTCAATAACCACTGATGGCGATCGAGAATTAAAAGTGATCGAGAATTAAAGGCGATCAATAGTATCAAGTAGGGGCAGGGACTGAGGCTCTCGCTCTAATCA
>JASJEK010000361.1 GCA_030064915.1 Xenococcaceae cyanobacterium MO_234.B1 | reverse complement strand
CAAATCAAGTTTTGTTGTCACTATTGCTCCCTCAACTTAGCAAAATTAAATCTGTTTAGGGATGTGTCCCAAGAAGTAAATTTTTATTTTTATTGCTATGGCAAAGGTCAGCTTACAGGATATTAAACGCATCTATGGCAATGTGACGGCAATTGAAAACATTACCTTTGAGGTTCCTGATGGAGAGTTTTGGGTGTTGGTAGGACCTTCAGGTTGCGGGAAATCTACTATTCTCAGAACCATTGCCGGGTTGGAAACCGCTACTAGTGGCAAATTATATATTGATGACCAATTAGTTAATGATATCCCTGCCCGTCAGAGGGATATTGCCATGGTGTTTCAAAATTATGCCCTCTATCCCCACATGACAGTAGGGGAAAATCTGGCATTTGGGCTAAAAATGCGTCAAGCAGATCGAGCCACTATCAATCGTCGCATTCAAGAAGTAGCGCGATCGCTGAATATTGAACATCTGTTAAAACGTAAGCCCAAACAGCTTTCAGGAGGACAACAGCAAAGAGTCGCTTTAGGAAGGGCGATCGCTCGTGAACCGAAAGTTTTTTTACTAGATGAACCCCTATCTAATCTAGATGCACAATTACGAGACGATACTAGAGCGGAATTAAAACAATTACAAGATCGTGTGGGCATTACTACGATCTATGTCACCCACGACCAAGTAGAAGCTATGACCCTAGCGGACCGTATTGTAGTACTCAAAGATGGCAGAATGCAGCAAATCGGAACACCTCAAGAGATCTATCAGCATCCTGCAAACCGAATGGTTGCTACTTTCTTAGGTAGTCCACCGATGAATATCTTACCTGTGACTTACAGTGATGGTAAGTTTATTGCCAACAAGCAAGTAATACCTATTACCCCTCAGCTTCAACAGCAATTGCAACCCAAATCAGGAGAACATTTTGATCTAGGGATTCGTCCTGAACATATAACTATTAGTAATGCTGAAACTACCAGTGACTTGCAGACATCTTTAACAATTGAAATTAAAACTATTGAACCTTTAGGAAAAGAAATTCTAGTTAAAGGTAAACTTCCCGACTCCCATACTGATGTAGATGTTTTCGCTGATGCTAATTGGCAAGGAAAACCAGGGGATTTTTTGAAAGTTACATTAGATTCCACCCGATTATATATTTTTGATTCTGAGAGTGGAAAAAGGATTGATAAGAGTTTTTAGAGGCTTATAGTATACACCCTCAGTTTAATAGTTTGATCCCAGCCTTTTGAATATTTGAATATGGATATGGACAAAATGGAAGATTTGTGTTCAGGGCAGTGAATCCGTACTAGCAAGCAGAAGTCCTTTGTTTGGCTGCTTCTACCGACCGTCGATGATAACCGCAATTAGTGAGGCGCTAGGGCATTTCCCATCATTTTGCCAACATTATCACTCTTTTGGGAAATAGTGATGGAAACCCAGCCATCACAGGAATGAGAGAGATAACCTCAATAAGTATTAATTCAGATGAATAGAAATCTAGAGGAAAGCTATGATTAATTATCGGCATTTTTTTCCCTAAATCGCCAATAATTGAATATCTAAAGATAAGGCTAGCAAGAAGTCAGCGTTACACCGTCGTTTTACAAGTCCGCGTCGCCTGGGGTTTCTTCCCCAGGGGTGCGGTACAAGCTTCCGAGGAGACCTCGGAAGACAGGCACTTGCGTTTATACGGCACGTCTCCCGCTAACCCTTCGGGTTTAGTCGCGAGTCCCCTGGAGGTAAGCTGGTCAACATCAAATTTGTCGGTTGAGGCTGGTCGCTTCGCGTACCAGGGCGTGGGGGGAGATAGGGCACCGAAGGGGGCTTATATTATCCAAAGATAATGAATCAAACCGATAACTTAAGTACTCAAGCCCCCTTTCAGGGGGAGATAGGGAGAGGGTTTTAAGGTTTGTTTCCTAATTGATAAAGCAAGCAAGTTAAATGTGGATTAGCTTATGAAGATGGACTATATCTATGCACTTCTAGTTGGCATTGATAACTATCCTACCCCTGTTCCGAAGTTGGATGGTTGTGTCAATGATATCAAGGCGATCGCAGCTTATTTAGAGCAGCGCATCGATCGGCAAAAATACACCCTCTCCATTGAAAAACTGCTCAACGAGCAGGCGACACGGCAAGCAATTATTGACAAGTTTGAGCAACATTTGTCTCAGGCGCAGAAAGATGATATTGTTCTTTTCTATTACAGTGGTCATGGTTCTCAAGAACCAGCTCCACCAGAATTTTGGCATCTAGAACCCGATCGCATGGATGAAACCCTCGTTTGTTGGGATAGCCGTACTAGCGATTGGGATCTGGCAGATAAGGAGCTAAATTATTTAATTGCTCAGGTTGCTCAAAATAATCCCCACATTATTATCATTTTAGACTCCTGTCATTCAGGCACAGGGACTCGGGATATTGTGCCTGAAAAGGGAGTGCGCCATGCTCCTGCCGATTGGCGATCGCGATCGCTCAACGATTTTATTTTTCCCTTGGAAGCCTTAGAAGCAATTCAAATGGGTACTGCATATAAAGCGACTGTGGATGAACCTAGTGGCTGGAACTTACCCCAAGGAAGACATATTCTGTTATCAGGTTGTCGGGATAGTGAGTTAGCCAGCGAATATTCGGGAGATGGACAACAACGAGGGGCGTTCTCCTACTTTCTGCTGGATACCTTGCAAAAAACCAATGGTTCCCTGACCTATCGGGAATTATTTAAACGAGCGAGTGCCTTAGTCCGCAGTCGCATTAAGGACCAAACCCCTCAGCTAGAAGCAACCCTGCAAGAAGATTCGGAACTGCCCTTTTTAGGTGGAGAAGGGGCGATCGCCAGACGTGAACCCTATTTCACCTTGAGTTATGAAAACAACCGTTGGGTAATTGATGCAGGGGCAGTTCATGGCATTCCTGAAGGTTATAGTAGCGACCGCGTTCGGCTGGCATTATATCCCCTCGGTACTCCCGCCGAACAAATGCGGCAGTTGTCAGCAGCGGTGGGGGAAGCAGAAGTGGTTGAAGCCCTTCCCCACCAGAGTGTAGTAGAAATAATTACTGCACCGAATGACTTAACCCCAGACACGGTTCTCAATGCCGTCATCACCAGCTTACCTTTACCCCCTCTGGGAGTGTATTTTGAAGGCAATGCCGAAGCACTAAATTTGGCACGGCAAGAACTACAAAAGATTGGCATCGGCGGACAGCCTTCCCTATACGTGCGAGAGGTGGAAAACATAGCTGAGGCACAGTATCGGTTGCTAGCTCATAAGTCTCAGTATCTCATTACCAAACCCACTGATCGCCGTCCGCTGGTCAGGCAGTTAGAAGGCTATACCCCAACTAATGCTCGCAAAGCGGTAGAAAATTTGGAACATATGGCGCGGTGGACAGCCGTTGTGCAATTGGAAGGAACACCGGGAAGCCGTATCTCCCCAGATGCGGTAAAAATGCAGTTTTATCTGCCCGATGGGACGGAGATTGTCAATTCACCCCTGCGCTTGAGTTACCAATACCAGAATGGTAAATGGAAACCCCCCACCTTTCGCCTCAAATTGACCAATTCTAGTGAAGAACGGTTGTTTTGTACGGTAATAGATCTGCCAGAAGATTATTCCGTCAATGCAGCTTTATTTGCAGGGAATAATCGAGGGGTGTGGATTGAACCGGGGGCTGAAGTTTGGGCTTTCAGCAAGCAGGGAATTTCTGCCATCGTCCCCGACGAGCTGTGTAAGCAAGGCGTAACTGAGTATCAAGATATTCTCAAGCTGATTGTTAGTACGACTGAATTTGATGCTTCGTTGATTTGTCAAGAAGGATTGGAACAACCGAAACTCCCCCAGAGATCGGTGATACAAAGCAATAGTACCCTCAACCGTTTGATGCAACGGGTCACGACTCGCCATATTGGCGTAGCGCAGCTCGATGAAGTTGATGAGTGGGTAACTAGTCAGGTGACTGTTATTACAGTTCGACCGAGAGATACGGTTGGGATTCGGCAGGATGGGCCTGTTCTCCTCGGTATGGGTGTTACTTTGGAGCCTCACCCTAGTTTGCAAGGTACGGCTCGTCTGACGACGGTTTCTCAGTCCACCCGTGATGTGGGACAAATTCTACCGCCTATCCTACAAGACAATACCCAACCCTTTCAATTTACTGCCAGTCGGGGGGTCGATCCAGGGTTAAGTGTCTTGGAACTGAAAGTTACTGATGCCAATACCTTGAATACAGTTACACCGGAGCAACCGTTAAAGCTATCGGTGGATAAAGCATTGGGCGAACAGGAGTATGTACTGCCAGTTGCTTACGATGGGGAGTTTTTCATCCCCCTTGGGCGAGGAGAAATGAAAAATGGCAAGACGGAAATTCGTTTAGAGCGACTGACCGATCCTTTAGCGGAAAAAAGGAGAAGTCTGGGAGGTTCGATCCGCATTTTCTTTCAGAAAGTGATTGCGGAAAAGTTAGGCTTAGAATTCCCCTATCCTATTCTGGCAGCCGTGGACTATAGAGAAGATGGAACCATCCGCTACGAGGGTGATTTAGAAGAAGTCAAACGGCGGGTGACTTCAGCAGATAAAATTGTTCTGTTCATTCACGGCATTATTGGCGATACCCAGAGCATCGTTCCCTGTGCGCGTCTGGCAAAGATTTCCCTAGATGGACAAGAGAAATCCCTGACAGATATTTATGATTTAGTGCTGGCATTTGACTATGAAAATCTGAATACCCCTATCGGAACACTGGCAGAACAATTAGGACAACGGCTCAAAGCAGTCGGGTTAGGAGCTAATCACGGGAAAATTTTGCACATTGTCGCCCACTCAATTGGGGGATTAGTGGCTCGCAGTTTTATTGAGCAAAAAGGTGGTAATCAGGTAGTTCAGCATTTAATCATGTTGGGAACGCCCAATGGGGGTTCTCCTTGGTCAAGGGTACAGGATTGGGCAACTGCTGCCTTGACGATTGGACTGAATGGCCTATCGGTGAGCGGATTTCCCCTAGCAGCTTTGGGGAATTTGCTAGGGGCGATCAAAGCGATCAATATCAACCTCGACCAGATGAAACCGGGGTCTGAGTTGCTCCAATCCCTGCAAGGGTGTCCCAATCCAGAAGTGCTTTACACAATCCTGGCGGGGAATACTTCCATCATCCAACCCAGGGATGAAATTACGACCAATCGGTTCAAGGCATTGTTAGCGAAACTGGGACGAGGAGCGATCGAGTTTCCTTTCTTGGGACAGCCCAATGATATTGCTGTAACCGTGCAGAGTATCAAGAGTCTGCCAACAAACCGAATACCCGAACCCCAAGTTAAGGAAGTTCCTTGCAACCACCTAGTCTATTTTACTCATCCCGAAGGGCTTAAGGCTTTGGCAGAGGCAGTCATTAGTACGGGCATCCTTGCCACTGATGTTGATTCAGACCAGCAGGAGAGCAAGGAACAGGAAGCAGAGGGAGAAGAAGATATCGCTCCTGTTGCCAATACGACTTCCATGCCAAGTTCTCGAGAAATGCCTGTTGCTATTAGACCAAACACGCAAGCCTCGGAAGGAATGCCAATGTGGTTAATTGGGTTGCTTGTAGCGATCCTGGTAGTGGTAGGAGGATTCTGGCTCTGGCAACAATCCAAGGACAAGGAACCCAGCCATCAAAATGGAACCAGCCAGTCTCTCCTAGACCCAAAATTGGGTTAACGTGAGTTCGATAGATACGGAATTAGATCGTTGGGAAGCAGGGGAAAGGTTAAAGGACGCGAAGGGGGCTTATACCAACAAGATTTAGTAATCGTTACGATAACTGAACTATACAAGCCCCTTTGCGCGGGGGGAAAAGTGTATTTTTCGTTGTTACGAATTGCAGCCACTCTGACTTTTCCCGTTATTTTTTTAATCGAGCGAGCGCTTGGTTTTCCACTATATTGAAGCCCTATTCTCCCGTCGCTTATTGTCATTAAGATTAGCTTTTTGAAAATCCAGGAGAGTTTGAGACCCTTATGCTGTCGTCGTTTTCAGACTTAGCGGGAAAAGTCAGGGCGGAATTCTTGGCTATATCGGAAGAAAAAACTGTTGATTATGGCGGATATATCTGTGCTCATTTTGGTTTTTGCCTCTTTGGAGGAGCATTTTCATCAGATTATATCCCTTGAACCCTCTGTTATTCAGCCTTTTCGTCTTTTTTTGAATTGTCAGAACAATCATCTGCTGTTCCCACAGACTTTTCAGAAATCACATTACCATTTTCATCTACCTGATATTCCACAACTTCACAACCTTTCTCAATATGATATACATATACAGTTGTCTCACTATTGTCT
>JASJEK010000360.1 GCA_030064915.1 Xenococcaceae cyanobacterium MO_234.B1 | reverse complement strand
AATTTATCTCTACCCAACCAGTAAGCAATACTAACTTGAATCCCTAATAAGCTAGGAATAAAGTATCTTGTTATCACGGATTTTTGTCCTCCTTGAATTAAATCTGGTAAGATTAGACCTAAAGCAGGAACAATGATTAAACAGGTTATTAATAAATAAATATTAGGGCGAGTATAACGATACAAAGAAACAATAGTTATGATAATAAACATTAAAAATACTGGAGTAATCCTTGGAGCGATCTCCCAATTGATTTGAGGATGAAAATCCCAGACAATGCTATTCAGATGTAATTCCCAAGCAGAGAGAAGTTTAATAAATGGTTGAGAGACATTAGTCCACTTTGTTTTATCTTCTAATACAGCATAATTTTGATAAATTATAATTAGCCAAGGAGAAAATAATAGTACTGCTCCCAATTGAGCTAGTAACAAATCAATGGTTATTTTAGTAATTCGTAATCTAGTTAATAAAGCCAAATATATTGTTTGAGATAATGGGACTAAAACCGACAGTAAAGAAACATAAAAATTCAGCCCTAAACTTAAACTATAGACTACCCACCAAACTCTTTTCTGACTTTTAACAGCTTTAACTAAAGCAGCACAACATAATAAAATAGTCACTGTCCATAAACTATATTCTCTTGCTTCTTGAGCATAAATCACATGAACAGGAGAAACAGCAGTCAAAACCATTGCGGTTAAACCAATATTAATTGAGTTAAATAGTTCCCAGCATAGCCAAAAAATACTGGGAAAAACTTAAAAACTAATAGCAACAGCAAGACTGCGACTAGAAAATATAGAACTACCAAATATTCCTTGCCAACCACGAGATAAAAGATAAAAAAGGGGTGGATGTTCAGGGTGTTCAAGAAGTTTATTAAAGGTATCTTGCCAAGTTTTTTTTGGGGTTATTTTTTGATATTTTAATAAATCTTGAGGCTGAATAACTTGCCCTGTAAATATCTCCTGTACAACTTCTTGAGCATTATATCCACTGACCCGAATTGAAGTATACACCTCGTCATGCCAATATACTTTTTTATCAAGATTATAGCAGCGAAAAAAAACACCAATAACTATAACTATTACACAAAAGAGTAACCTAATTTGACTATATTTTAAAGACAGTTTAGTCATATTAATAGTTACCAGGTCTAGCTAAACTTTCAAATTTGGTAAATTCAGCTTGGAAAATCAATTTTACTGTACCTACTGGACCATTTCTATGTTTAACAATAATGGCTTCTGCAATGCCTCTATCTGGAGTCTCAGGATTGTAATATTCCTCTCGATATAACATTATCACTAAATCCGCATCTTGCTCAATTGAGTTATGAACAATTATATTATTGGCAATAAAATTGTGATGTTTTGGTACAGTTAAATCGTAAACATCCCTTTCTCCTTGATATTCAATAGATACTACTTTATCCCAATAAATATCACTATTTGCTAATTTAGCAATTGTCTCTGATTTAACAGCATGAGCTAACTTTGTAGCTCTATCTCGACTAATATTTTGCTTATAAATACCTGTACCACAATAACTAATTCCTAATGAAGCCTGCATTTGTCTTGTTGTTATTCCATTTTGCTGCATAGCAGGTACAGCATGAAGTCTCCATACATCTTTTGGAATAATATCTCTATTCGTATTAGCTACATAAGAAGCTATATATTCAGATACTATATTACTAATGGTTTGTTCGTTTTTGCTATCTATGCGTCTTGGAACAGCTATAGTTTGACCAATTTCCAACTGATCTAATCTTTCCCAACCATTAATAGTTAAAAACTTATGATTAGCAGTAGCATCTATGGTTCTTCCCAGTGCAGTTGTTAAGCGAAATACTGGTTTAACTCCTGTGCAGAAAGCATTAGTTACTGAGGCTGGTTCAATTTTTTTAGTATTGATATTTAATGCCCAAACTGTAAATCCTAATGATTTAGCTAAATCCCTAATTGGTACTTGTAAACCATTATCTAGAGTTACTAAAGTATCACCACTCAAGCATCCCGACTCTCTCAAATCTGATAACATGGGACGTTTGTTATTTCTTTGCTCCACACCCCGACTTAATTGAGATAGAGCAATAATGGGAACATTAACTTCTCTTGCCAAACCTTTAAGCGATCGCGTAATCTTAGATAATTCTTGTACTCTGTTATTATTCCCACTCCCTTCCATCAATTGTAAGTAGTCTAGTAATACTAAACCCAATTCTGATTTGAGTTGTCCCTGTAACCTGCGAACCTGCGATCGCATTTGCATTACTGAAAGATTGGCGGTGTCATCTATATATATAGGTAACTCAGAAAGAGTAGTAACCCCATTAACCAGAGATTCTATTTCATTTTGGCTAATTCTTCCCGAACGTAACCGATTACTAGCAATTTTGGATTCACTGGCTAAGAATCTTTGGGCGAGTTGTTCCCGGGACATTTCTAAGCTAAAGATAGCGGTAGGGAGTTGCTCTTTTTTAGCAATATTAGCAGCAATACAAAGAGCTAAAGCTGTATTGTGAACACAAATGTCATTGGCGACAAAATTATGAGTTTCAGGGATAGTTAAGTCATAAACCTGCTGCTTACCTATAGCTTCAATACTGACAATCTCATCCCAATAAATTTCGCTAGTCGCTAGATTTTGCAAGGGAATATTACCTAAAGCATAAGCTAGCTTGAATAGTCTTTCTCTAGATAATGCTCTTTTATTTACATGAATATTACGATATCCTTTGATTCCCGAACGTTTCGCCAAAGCTACCCAAGATTCTTCTCCTTTAGCTTGTTTCAATTCTTGCCAAATTTCTAGGGGAATTAGATCGCGATTTGTCTGATATCTTTTCTGTGATATTGCTTCGCGAACAGCACTAACAGCTTTATCCTTACCAAAAATTCCAATTTCATCAATAAAATTCTTGATTGACTTGGCATCAGTAATATCTAATTGCCAAACCTGTCTATGCTTACTCTTATATTTAACTAAGCGATATTTGAGAGACGCGATAATTCCGAATCTTAGTAATAGATGTTGTATTTGTCGGGCTAATTTCTCACTAACCGTAGCGTAACCTAATTGTGACTGCCCACTTTTTAATACAGTTGCCCAACCATCAGTAGCAAACAAACGATTCAGAAATAAAGCAACTAAGGTAGGTTGCAGCGTGAAAATAAGCTGGGGAATAGTTTTACTATGAGCATCCTTACCCCATAGACCTAACTTTTGTAACCAAAGTGTTAAAGCGTTAGGGCTATTTTTAAAACTAGAAACAGCGAGAGTAAAATCATCTTGCAATAGTGGGTTACTGTTAGTAAATTCTGGACAAGTTTTGGTTAAGCAACCATCACCAATTAAGTAGGCTAATAATTTGACTCGTTGTTCGGAGATATTTTTATCCCCAAACACATTAAGTTTACGAGGGACAGCAATTTTATTTCCCACTTGCAATTTCCCTAAACTACGCCAACCTTGAATAGTTAAAAAAGGATGAGTCAGGGTAGTTTCAATTTTTCTTCCCAAGCGAGTAGTCACCCGATAAATCGGTTTAATCCCATCATCGACAAAGGCTGATGGTTTTGTCCAAGTAAATCGACCATTGGGTTGCAGAGTTAAAAGAGAATCTTGACGACGGTTATATATCTCTTCAATAGTTCTAATACTACCGTCTTGACAAACTAATTCGGAATCAGCAGCTAAACATTTCCCCATTGAAGGACGACCCGCAACGATAATTAAGTCAGAACGACTAAAACCACTGGTAACAGCATCTAAATCATAAAAACCTGAAGGAATACCTGGTAATGCGGTTTCTTGATGTAACTCTTCAATGGTATTGAAAGTCGTAATTAAAGTATCAGAAATCGGGATTAATCCTTGTTGAGGTCTTTCTTGGGAGAGACGAAAGATTTTTTGTTCTGACTCATCTAAAACAACCTCTAAATCCTTAGTGGTGTCGTAACCCAGATCGACAATTTCATGTCCAGCACTGATTAACTGACGACGAGCATACTTATTCATCACCAAATTAGCATAGCGGTCAATATTGACTGCTGACACAGTACGATTGACCAATTGTGCTAACTTAGTTGTTCCTCCCACACCTTCTAAGAGACCATAATTTGCTAGATAAGTACTAACCGCCATTAAGTCTGTGGGTTTGCCTTGAGTATGAAGAATTTGGGCTGCATGATAAATTTGCTGATGGGACTGTAGAGAAAAAGCTTCTCTCACTAACATATCTGCAACTCTCACCATTGCTTCAGGATCGAGTAAAATTCCGCCCAAGATAGCTTCTTCTGCTTCGATGTTAACTGGAGGTAAGTTATCATTTATCATTTATCGTTTACCATTATCATTTACCATTATCATTTACCATTTACAATACGAAATATATAACTAACTCATAGATACACTTTCTCCTTATGTTTAATTGGTTTCGTCGTCAGCATAGCGAAAAAGCTCCAGCCAAAGAAAATCTTGAAACAACTCCTGAAACTACGACAGTAGAAACCACCGAAGAGTCAGAACCAGCTACTGATACTCCTTCACAAGAAGATTATCTTGCTTGGGCAAAAGCTGCTTATCAAAATATTCAGCAACGCAAGGAAGAGCCAACTGTAACAGAAACTACTCCCACTGACGAAATCGAAAAGACATCAGAGTCAACAGAAACTATTGTAGAAGAAGCCACAGCAGAAACTGAGACTCCAACCCCCACAGTAGAAACAGAAACTATAGCAGAAGCAGTTACAGCAGAAACTGAGATTCAAACCCCAGTAGAAGCAGTTACAGCAGAAAAGGAAACCACCTCAGAAGCAACAGAGGAAATTACAACTGAAACCGAAACTGAAGCAATTCCCCAGAATGTCCCTGCGTGGATGCAAAAATCTCAAGGACTAGAAAAACTCAAAGAAACTGCAATTGTAGAAGAAGAACCAGAAATAGATGAAGACTTTATTTGGTCAGCCAGGGTTTTAGCTAGTGAAGGCAGAAGTGCCGAGGATATTTCCGAAGAAGAAATTACTTGGCTCACAAAACTGCGTCAAGGGTTAGGGAAAACTCGCCGTAGTCTCATTGTTCAACTAAAATCGGTAGTTGGTCAAGGTCCTTTAAATAAAGATGCAGTAATGGAAATTGAAGCCTTACTACTGCAAGCAGATGTAGGGATAGAAGCTACCGACTATATTATTGAAACCTTACAGGAAAAACTCAAAGAAGAAGCCTTACCTCCAGAACAGGCGATCGCATATCTTAAAGAAATTTTACAAGACATCCTCGATAAACCCTTAGAAGGACAAGATAATAAAGAGTTTGTTCCCGAAAAAGATCAGTTTAATATTTGGTTACTTACAGGAGTCAATGGCGCAGGAAAAACCACTACTATCGGGAAACTAGCCAATATGGCTAACAAATCAGGTTATACCTGTCTCATCGCAGCAGCAGACACTTTCCGCGCAGCAGCAGTACAACAAGTGCAAGTATGGGGCGAAAGAAGTAATACAGAAGTCATTGCCAACCCAGGAAAAAATATCGACCCTGCATCCGTAGTTTATGATGCCGTTTCAGCAGCCAATTCTCGCAACACCGAATTACTCTTAGTAGATACCGCAGGAAGACTGCAAAATAAAAAGAACTTGATGGCAGAATTAGCGAAAATACGCCGTATTATCGACAAAAAAGCCTCCAATGCCCAAGTAGAATCTTTATTAGTTTTAGATGCTACCCTAGGACAAAATGGTTTACGTCAAGCTCAAGTATTTAGGGAAGCAGCCCAATTAAGTGGTGTGGTTTTAACCAAACTAGATGGTAGTGCTAAAGGAGGTGTGGCTTTAGCCGTTGCCAAACAACTTAACCTACCTATTAGGTTTATTGGTGCAGGAGAGGGAATTGAGGATTTACGTCCTTTTTCTAGTTATGAGTTTGTGGAAGCCTTACTTGAGGGTTAGAATGGCTAGAAACTGTCTCTCATGTCATTATTTTCAAGACTGATGAATGAACAAAATCATATACCTAGACATTTTCTTGAACGCATAAAAGAAGCTAAGGAAAAACAGCTTGAGGAATTATACTGCGAATGGGTAAGATTTAGACTTTTTCCAAACTGATAAAAGCCTTGATTAACCTAAATTTTAGCCTTTTGCTAAAAGTCCAGTTTTAAGCCATCTGCAGTATAGATTGGCACTGGTTCAGGGCTAATACCGATAGGTGGAGTTATGGGAAGTAGAAGGGTTTTGCCAACGAGTCTGAGGGGGAATTCCTGACTGCCTGACACATCTATGTTAACCCCTTGATTTTTCGTGGAAATTGGTTG
>JASJEK010000083.1 GCA_030064915.1 Xenococcaceae cyanobacterium MO_234.B1 | reverse complement strand
TTAGCAGTGAAAATAGCCCAACAGCTTCAGGAGCAGTTTGAGTATGTGATCTGGCGCAGCTTGCGGAATGCTCCTCCTCTAGAAACTCTTTTAGGAGAGCTTATCCCCTTTCTATCAGCAGGACGAGAAACCGAAGCCGAAATCAAGGTACTCCTTCAGTGCTTGCGTTCTTCTCGAAGTCTAATTATCTTAGACAATGTAGAGACAATTCTACGCTCAGGGAAGTGCGCTGGACAATACCGCACTGGTTATGAAAATTATGGTCAACTAATCAGATTAGTGGGGGAAACAGCTCACTCTAGCTGTCTGATTCTTACCAGTCGGGAAAAACCTGCCGAAGTTGCTGCCCTAGAAGGAATAGATTTATCGGTTCACTCTCTGCAATTGAAAGGTTCGCTCTTGACTGCCCAGAAACTAATTCAAGCCAAGGGATTATCTGGCTCAGAAAAACAGAAGCAACAGTTGTGCGAGCGCTATGGTGGTAATCCTTTAGCTCTCAAGATTGTTGCTACGTCAATCCAAGATTTATTTGCTGGAAACATTGCTGCATTTCTCGCTGAAGATGTCACGGTTTTCAACAGTATTCAAAGACTCCTTAAACAACAGTTTGAGCGTCTCTCGACTCTAGAGCAAACCATCATGTATTGGTTAGCAATTAATCGGGAGTGGACGAATATCTCAGAGTTATTAGAAGATATTGTTCCGAGTGTTTCTAAAGCTAATTTATTAGAAGCTCTGGAATCTTTGATTTGGCGAAGTCTTATTGAAAAGCAAGCTGGCAGCTATACCCAACAACCAGTAGTGATGGAGTATGTCACTGAGCGTTTGATTGAGGAGGGAACCCGCGAGATTGCACAGGCAAGTTCTCCTCTGACCTTTTTCCGCAGCTACGCCTTGATTAAAGCTACTACTAAAGACTATGTGAGAGAAAGTCAAATCAGACTGATTTTAGAACCAATCGCTGCCCAACTACACACTACTTTTGGCTCTTCAAAGGCGCTCAAACAACAGCTTCAGAAAATCCTGAAGTTATTGCGAGACTCACAGACACCTTTATCTGGTTACGGAGGTGGGAACCTGATTAACCTTGCCCATCACCTTCAAATTGATTTAACTGGCTATGATTTTTCCGGTTTGAGTATCTGGCAGGCTGATTTAGAAAAAGTGAATTTGCATCGAGTTAATTTTGCTGATTCCGATCTAGCCAAGTCAGTTTTTATTCAGACCTTTGGCAGTATTTTAGCTGTAGCTTTCAGCCCAGATGGGAAATTATTGGCTACAGGGGATAGTAATGGTGAGGTTCGTCTTTGGCAAGTTGCAGATGGTCAACCCGTCTTGACCTTTCAAGGACATACCAGTTGGGTATTTTCACTGGCGTGGAGTCCAGATGGGCAAACCATTGCCAGTGGCTCTTATGACCAAACCGTGAGACTCTGGGATGTCAGCACGGGTCAATGCCTTAAAACCCTATTTGGAGACAATTCGGTCTTGTCAGTGGCGTGGAGTCCAGATGGACAAACCATCGCCAGTGGTTCTTATGACCAAACGGTGAAGCTCTGGGATGCCAAGATGGGAAGCTGCCTAAAAACTTTGCACGGTCATACCAATTGGGTATTTTCAGTAGCCTGGAGTCCAGATGGACAAACCATTGCCAGTGGCAGCAACGACCAAACCGTAAGGCTATGGGACGCTAGACAAGGTAAGTGTATCAAAATTTTACAGGGTCACGACAACTGGGTAAGATCCGTGGCATTTAGTCCCGATGGGCAAACTCTTGCCAGTGGCTCTTATGACCAGACTGTGAAGCTCTGGAATACTTACAGTGGTCGATGTCTCAAAACCTTGGCAGGTCACAGCAATTGGGTCTTGTCAGTAGTCTGGAATCCCGATGGGCAAACTCTTGCTAGTGGCTCTTATGACCAGACTGTCAGATTTTGGGATACTTCCAGTGGTCAATGCTCCAAAATTTTACAGGGTCACAGCAATTGGGTAAGATCCTTGGCATTTAGTCCGGATGGTCAAACTCTTGCGAGTGGCTCTTATGACCAGACCGTGAGACTCTGGGATGTCAATAGGGGTCAATGCCTCAAAACCTTTCTGGGGTATAGCAATTGGGTATTGTCAGTAGCCTGGAGTCTGAATGGGCAAACTCTCGCTAGTGGCAGTCAGGATCGAACCGTAAAGCTCTGGGATATTAGCACAGGTCAATGCCTCAAAACTATGACAGGTCACAGTAATACGGTTTTGTCAGTAGCCTGGAGTCTGAATGGACAAACTCTTGCTAGTGGCAGTCAGGATCGAACCGTAAAGCTCTGGGATATTAGCACAGGTCAATGCCTCAAAACTATGTCAGGTCACAGTAATTGGGTTGATTCAGTCGCTTGGAGTCCGGATGGGCAAACCCTTGCCAGCGGTAGTACCGATCAAACAGTTAGACTCTGGAAGTCCAACACGGGTCAATGTCTAAAAATCTTATCAGAACACACTAATGCAGTACGGTCAGTTGCTTGGAGTCGGGATGGACAAATCCTTGCCAGTGGCAGTAATGATCGCACAATCAGGCTCTGGGATTTTACTACTGGTCGATGCTTACTCTCTTTAGAAGGACACAGCAATTCGGTCTTGTCAGTGGTTTGGAGTCCCGATGGGCAAACCCTGCTTAGTAGTGGTGCTGATGAGACAATTAAGCTTTGGGATGTTAAGACCGGTGAGTGCCTAAAAACCTTTCCCGACCATACTAATCAGATTTTGTCACTGGCTTGGAGTCCGAATAGACAAACCCTCGCCAGTGGTAGTACTGACCAAACCCTTAAGCTTTGGGACATTTATGAAGGTAAGTGTCTGAAAACTTTTACTGGACATACCAATCAGGTGCAATCTATTGCTTTCAGTCCTGATGGTCAAATTCTTGCCAGCAGTAGCTCAGATGAGACAATTAAGCTTTGGGATGTCCATACAGGCGAGTGCTGGAAAACTTTAAGAGCTGACCGACCTTACGAAGGCATGAACATCACGGGGGTTACAGGGTTAACGGAAGTACAGAAAGCCACATTGAAAACCTTAGGAGCCGTTGAGTAATTCTATTTGACGTTTAATCAGGTGGAGTTACTTACCTTTCTTCCCATAGTTTCTGAATCATCATAATTTGCTGACCGATAGGAACGTAGCGTCTGAGCGACAGAACTGAAACATCTTGCTCAAACTTTTCTTGGCTCTGGTTAAAGGCGTTGTAGATGGTGCAATTCATTGAGAGTAATTGGTCTTCAACAAACTTTAGCTCTAGCTTCTCAGGCGTAGCTTGCCGATCATTTTCTATAATGGTCAGCTTCCCTGGTCGAACTGCAAATTCGCCAGAGGCATCATACTTCACCCAAAAATCAACCTCAATTTCTGGCTGAACGCTTTCTTGTGTTCATTACTTCTGACAAATCTTACTTGCTCCCATTTGATTAAATGAAGACTTTTGCTGTCCAGTTTCCATGCAATCCATAGGGTAAATGATGTTTAAGATACAATTTAGCTATTTCTTTGGTAATGTCTTTTGCATCCAAAATGATTAAATAAGATTTATGTAAAGCTGCATCATAAACCATAGAGATTATCCATCCATCATCTTCTTCATCACTATGAGGACGAGGTACAAAAATGGGTTCGCCAGGAAAACCTGTTGGGGCTGCACTCCATCTTTGTGTTTCCCCTGATTGTTTATCTAATTTCATCACTGCTGGCAGCGGGCCTCTTTTAATAGAACTGTTAAAGACCATCATGTATAAATAACGATGTTCTTTTCCTGTCCAGCCTGGATGCACAGAAGGGAATTCGCATCCTCTTGCTAGAATTTTTTGGCGAGTTACTGTTTTCTCAGCTAAATTTAACTCAAATTCCCATAATCTTCCTTGACAGAGGTCGTCAAAATAGGCTTGTGTACAATCTAACTCTGCTTGGGATTTTTTAGGAAAAGAATGACTACAAATTGATTCTAAGTAGATTTTTCCTTCTTTTTCCCAAGCATTACCGTGATGAAATCCAAAAAAGGATTCTGTTTCTAATATTTCCATATCGTAATTTCTATGACGAGAAATTACGATGATTTTAGTGGGTTGCTGAGAATCAAAATCGAAACATTGTTCTATAGTTTTAAAGCCTAAAAGTAATGGCAATCCATTTGCTTGAAAAGGAGGTTGTATAAATATGCAGTAATTATCAGTTACCAACATATCGTGTAAAAATGCAAAACCTGTTAGAGGATGAGAATGTTCTTTTAATTTATTTCCTCGAGCGTCTAATTCAAAAATAGTTAAAGTTTGTGAGGTGACTCCTCCTTGTACGCCAAAATTAATAAAAGTGTTGTCCTTAATTCTAGGATGGGCGGAGAAAGGATGATTGGATTTTAGTAAACCATCAAGATCGTCTTGACCAATAGTCTCTAGGGTTCCAGGAATTAATTGATAAGGTTGCCCCCCTTCCCACATTGCCCATAATTTACCTCCCCAATAAATAACGTTAGTGTTGGCTGTATTTTTAAAATTGGTGTCAAAGAGATTGGCTATCCATCCCCCTGGTTTTTGTGTTCCAAAACCGCGATAAAGTATCTTTCCTGCTTCTTGTTCTCTCACATAGCCTTCGGTACGTACATATCTGTTCCGAAAATGAGCGCGACCCTGATTAAAAGTAATGGCACAGACCATACCATCTCCATCAAAAGGATGTCCTATTTTCTGCCCGTTGACTTCAAATAATCCCGCACCATTGCGAAATAAAGTTCCTTGTAAATTCCTAGGAATAACTCCTTCAATCTCATCAATCCAATAGCTGTATTCATTGGGTTGGGACTCAAAACCTCTAGCCCCATCTTTCACTGGAAAACTTTTTTCTGTTAAATTATTTTCGGCGTTTAGATTAAGAGTTTTTACCATGACGATCAACCTAAATAGTGGGTAAGTTGATGGTTAGTTGTAAGCTCCCGCGCTTACCAAAAGTCTAGGGTCATCTTTTCCAAAGGATCGATCAAAGTACCTACACCAGGACTAACTGAGCGATGTACGAAGGGCTACAAAAAACCTTCTCGCGCTCTGCGAGCGCCTTTGCCAACCTGCGGGGTTGAAATACTGAGTTTAAGTACCCGAATGTATAAAATCCCGCAGGTTGGCAAGTCGAAGGTACTCCGCCTTAAAAAGGCGGAGCTAAGCGAGACTTGCCTTTGCGGACGTTCCGTCCGCAGGCTTCCTCGCTCTGCTTCGACTTCGTCAAAACCAATAAGAGTACTGATGAGATTTGAGTAAGGCTGGAGTATTATATTGAAAACCATGATAGGGGCACTCAATGCAGTTACTCTTGGCTTTCCCCAGACTGAGAGCAGCCCCCCGATGAGGACACCGATCCATCATGCAAATTATCTTGCCGTTAGCATCGCGCCAGAGAACTAAATCTTCCCTCATTCGCCTGACGCCAACTGGCTTGTGCTTGACCTTTTTTGATTCAAGTATGGCGTACCAATAGTTAGGAATCATAATTGACCTCTCAAGCATCAAATACCGTTAGCAATTAGCAACACCGTCACGACAAGATTCTAACCTCGTCACCGAGGCAAATCTCCTTCCCTTCCTCAGAGGGAGGTACTCGTGTGTTGATTGCCAATCGGTAGAAGTGATTGAATCGCGATCGCTCTGTCCATTCAGGCAGAGTTTCTCGTCGTTTGGCCACGAAAGTTTTCTGGAAGTTGGGGTAAGCCTCCCCTGTATGGGAATCACGGGTGATGACAACGCAGCGTTGGCAGGGCTTTACACCCATCAAATGCACGTCTTTGATGCAGAAATTAACTGTCCGTTCTGCTTCTGTAAACAGCCGATCTTCCCAAAAAGCAGGCACACCTGAAATTTCAATGTTGGCGCGGAAACGGCGGCGAATCTCCTCAACCTCAAGTTCGGGATACCATGAGGCGATCGCTTCTAGAGTTGCTGTACTAATAACGGTGGGACCTGGAGAAACGGTATCATCTGGAAATCCCAGATCGAGATTTTGCATAACCCGCACCGAAAACCCAAAATATCCACCCAACCAGCTAGAGAGTGCTTCCTGTTCCTTCTCAACATCAAATGTCTCTGTGCAGTCTGTCCCCTGCACACCCAAAGAAACGATGCTAGTTTCGAGATCGAACTGAGAACGCAAAGCGTGGACACGCTGATTGCGCTTACCATTGACAAAGTGCCCTGATTCATCAAAGATGGCAAATTGGCGATCGCGTTTCAGCGCCCCGCTTTTGAGAACGGTTACAGACTCAACACCAACTCTATCCAGAGCTTTAATTGGATAAATGAATAACTTTGAAACGTAAGGGGTTACAAGGGTCATAAGTAGCTCCTAAGTAAGCACTCGATTATTATTTACTCGCTGAAGTAGGGATTGTCCCGAATTTTCTGGGGTAAGCCAAGGGCAGTGAGTCCAGCAATGGGCGAGTGAGGTTTGCGTTCAGCCTGTTGGCTCAAAACTCTAACTACCTCCTCCTTAAAGCCTAGGCGCGGTAACTCCTGAGCGACAGCCTTAATACTCTCTGGGTGTAGGTCTTCAGCACGATAAGCTATCACGTCTACGCCAGCCCCAATATGGACGAGACGAATTTCTGGTTCCGACATCTTATCCGCTACGCCAACCGAGGTGTGAAACGCGATCTCGAAGAGGTCAGCTTTCGCTGCGCCAGGGCGCGAGCCGCTAGACTTCGTCGCACTTCGTGAACGCGGCGCGCTTCGTGTACTAGATCCACAAGTTCATCGGGCTGTCCGTTAGTGAGGAGAAAGTTGCGGGCTGCTTGAGCTCCATCAAGCTCAAAAGCCTGGTCAGGGCTATCGAACCGTTTTGAGATGCCCAGATCGTGGAGAATCGCAGCCAAGTAAAAAGCCTCGCGATCGTGCTTCCAGCCATAAGTCTGAGCTAGCATCTCACCGTAGTAGTAGGTTCGTAGGACATGATTGAAGATTGAGGGCGTATTCAGTTCCATAGCATAAGCGGTAGCTTGGTTAGCTATTTTACTGTCTGGTACTTCAATCTCTGCAACAGCAATCACCTTGGGCGGATTCCAGCCGAGTCGATGAAGTGCCTTCTTCACTTGAGTCTTAATCTCAGTAGAAGCTATCCAATAAATGAGATAGGGGACAGAACGGCGATGCAGATTAGTAGTCAGAGACATTTTTATTTCTCCTTCCGTGTGCAAGTTATATCTTCAATTTGCTTTGAGCGCGAGAAATTGACCAGGAAAGATCGCAACTTAAGCAGGTAACTTAACAAGTAACTTATTCTTATTTTTTGTGAGAGACTATTGTTTTTTTGCTACTGCTACGAGTCGCTGGGCAGTGTGATTATAGGGCGAGCCTTTAAGGTGTCCATATAGTCGTACTTCCGTAAACCCAACTGCTTCAAGAAGATTTCTTAATTCTGCGCCAGAGTAAAGATTAAGGACGACTTCCCAGGTCTCCACTTGTTGACCCCGAACATAAACCCAGGTGGTGATGGATCTTGTCCAATCATCGTTAGTTTTGGTGCGATGAAATACTAGATCTCCGTTCGCCATTGCCGATGAAACGGTTTCTGTAAATCTCATTGCGTGGACTTCCTTTCCTCTTAACTCAAGCAGAATCTGCCCACCAGGTTTTAGAGAAAAATAGGCATTCTCAAGCACTCTAAGATCTTCTTCAAAGTCGCTGAAATATCCAAAGGAAGAGTACATATTGAGAACCATGTCGAAAGCCTGGGCACGCTTAAAATTTCGCATATCCTCTTCGACCAACTCGATAGTTGCGTTCTGTCTAGATGCGTATTCTCGGGCTTTTCCAAGGAGAAAAGGTTGAAGATCGACTCCAGTGATTTCAAATCCTGCTTTTTTAAGTGGAACGCTATATCTCCCTGGACCGCAGCATAGGTCAAGAACTGTTCCCGAAGTGCGTCCCAATAACTTCTTAATATTGTCAATCTCTGCTTCCGCCTGCTCAAATGAATCGGCAGGGAACATCCAATCGTAAAATCGATACCAGAAGTCAGCTTGTTCAAACCAGTTCATGATTTACTTGAAGTGACTAAATACTAATTATATAAGAATCTTCTGTATGATTTCAGGAGAGAACACCCGATCTAGCCAGTCAAACATTTAACAAGTTTAGGTCATTTAGATTACCCACTTGCAACCAGCCCCTCACATTGTTCCTTCAGTGCCTGGTTGTAATCAAGATAGCCTTGATAGCTGACATGATAAACACCTCGCCAAGCCAAATAAGGAATGAGTAATCCAGAGTTTTCATGTCCTTGAATAAATCGAGTCTGGTGTTCGCTGATTGCTTCAAAGATAAACCGGTGAATAACTGTGAAAAGAAACGATGCTCCAAAATGACCCTGCCAGACAAAGCAATTAGGTGGATCAATGGACAAAAATTTAGCATTGAGCCAATGTTGACCAAACTGTTTAAGCTCTTCTAAGAAACGAATAGTCCCCTCTACTTCAAACTTAGCATGGGCTTTAAGCATAAAGGGATTCCAATCTGAATAGGCTTCAAAGTTAGTGACTTGCTCCCATACAAGCTGTATTGGGGCATTAATCACAACCTCTGTTGTCCATCCTTTCATTAAGGACATCTTCTGTTTGATGCTTGGGTGATTGGGTGTCATAATTTAAACAATTCTCTTTATGAGGATAAAAAAATGTTAAGTTTCCTAGCGTCAATCCAGCCTACAAGCTCTGCGATCGCTCATACCCTTTGCCAAGGCTCTGAAAATAGCTAGAATCTTAACTTTTTTAACATAAATGTATTTACCACTGGGATTGATTTCGTGGTAACCTCGCCGTTGAGATACTAAATCCTACTCATTCTCATTGAGCAGATATGCAGCGACTTGCCCTCCTGATAGCATATTGTCCAAGCAAGCATAGTCCCCTTTTGTGCCTATGTCTTCAACTATGTCCATAAAATGCTTAAGACAGGCTCTGAACACAAACGGACCAAAGCTGACTCGATTGATACCAATCGAACGCAAAATAGAAAGAGGTGCAGCAGTTGACGAGGCAAGGATGTTGAGCGGAGTTTGAATTTGATCGCGGAGAACTCGAACTGTTCTTTCGTCTCCTGGACCGATTGGGTAGATGCAATCCGCTCCAGCTTCCAAATAAGCTTTTGCCCTTGCCACTGTCTCATCCATCGCCTTTGTTTTGTCTGGAAACGAGTCCGAAAGGAAGCAGTCAACTCGTGCATTAATTACAAGATGCAGATTTTGGCGAGCCGAAATCTCTCTGACGGTAGAAATTCTCTGGCACTGCTCTGCAACTGAGCGGAGAGAACCGCCTTCTGAAAGGCTATCTTCAATATTAATGCCAACAATGCCAGCATCAATTACATGGCGTACCGTATCTTCCAGTTCAGCTAACGATTCACCGTAGCCAGTTTCAATGTCGGCGGTGACAGGAACATCGACGCTGTGTGCAATGCGCTCTAAGAACTCGATAAGCGTCGCTCTCCTGATCTTTTCGCCATCCTCGTAGCCGAGTGATGCTGACAAAGCAGCACTTGCAGTCGCAACAGCCGGGTAGCCTTTCGCTACCAAAATTCGTGCGCCGATTGGATTCCATACATTTGGTAATACCAGTAAATCCCTACCCTTATGGAGAGACAGTAGGGTATCTGCTTTTTCTTTTTGCGATCGCATTTAACCAATATCCTCCTATTTACATTCCTATCAATATAGTTATTTGATGAAATAACAAATTTCAGTTTTAAGATGTACATCTTTAGTTTGCAGTGGCTACCAAGTTCGCGCCAGGCAAGATGAGAAGTTAAGCAGACAACTTAAGCTCAACAGAACTTAGGGTTGTCAATGCCAGTTACCAAGCACTTTTGGAGACTTACAAAATCTAGGAATCTAATCAAAAGGCAACAATAGCTTAAATTAGATTTAATATGAAAGAAACAGGGAAGCAAATAGAGCAAAGCTTTTTTGTACCAATTTCCCTTGCTCACCATGCCTAACTTTCACCAACGGTCAAAACGTCAACGGGGAGTTATTCTCTCTCCCGTTGGTTGGCAGCGTCTCCAATCCGCTCAAGCACAAGCAGAAAGAGAAGCGAACCACAGACATCCCTACACCCTGGAAGACTTAAATGAAATAACAGGACTCAGCCCCCATACCTTGACTAAAATACGTCGACGCCAAGCTCCTGTAGACAAACGCTCTCTAGAAGACTACTTTAGCGCTTTTAATCTAACCCTCACTCCCAGTGACTACATTAAACCGACTTCAGCAACACAAATTCAAAAGGAAAAAGTAACTCCTCTTCAACAAGACTGGGGAGAAGCCATCGATGTCTCAATATTTTATGGACGCACCGAAGAACTAGCTACTCTAGAAACCTGGATTCAGACTGACCACTGTCGGTTGGTAGCAGTGTTAGGCATGGGGGGAATTGGCAAAACCGCCTTAGCAGTGAAAATAGCTCAACAACTTCAGGAGCAGTTTGAGTATGTGATTTGGCGCAGTTTGCGTAACGCTCCCCCCCTGAAAACCCTTTTGAGCGACCTAGTCCCCTTCTTATCAGCAGGACGAGAAACCCAAGCCGAAATCAAGGTACTCCTTCAGTGCTTGCGTTCTTCTCGTAGTCTGATTATCTTAGACAATGTAGAGACGATTTTACGCTCAGGGGAGTGCGCTGGACAATACCGCACTGGTTATGAAAATTATGGTCAACTATTCAGATTAATTGGGGAAACTGCTCACTCTAGCTGTCTTATCCTCACCAGTCGCGAAAAACCTGCCGAAGTTGCTGCCACAGAGGGAATAGAGTTATCGGTTCGCTCTTTGCAATTAAAAGGTTCCCTTTCAGCAGCAAAAGCTTTGCTCCAGGCAAAAGGAATGTCTGGTTCAGAAGCTCAACAGCAACAATTAGGCGATCGCTATGGCTGTAATCCTTTGGCTTTGAAGATTGTGGCTACTTCGATTCAAGATTTATTTGCTGGAGACATTGGTGCATTTCTGGCTGAAGATGTCACTGTTTTCAATAGCATTCAAAGACTCCTTGAACAACAATTTGCACGTCTTTCTCCTTTAGAAAAAACTATTATGTATTGGTTAGCAATTAATCGGGAGTGGACGACTATTGCTGAGTTATTAGAGGATATTGTTCCTGCTGTTTCTAAAGCTAGTTTATTGGAAGCTCTAGAATCTTTAAGTTGGCGAAGTATGATTGAGAAACAATCCGGCAGCTACAACCAACAGCCCGTCGTGATGGAATACGTAACTGACCGCATAGTTAACCAGATAACCCGCGAGATTGCACAGGCAAGTTCTTCCCTGCGCCTGAAGAGTCCATCTGCTTCCCTGCCCACCTGCTTCTTTGCTTCTCTACCTCTGTTCTGTAGCCATGCTTTGCTTAAAACCACCGTCAAAGACTATATTCGAGAAAGTCAAGTTAGACTGATTTTAGCCCCAATTGCCGAGCAAATTCGCACCACCTTTAATAGAAAAAAAGTCCTTGTAGAGAAGCTTCAGGAAATTCTGGAGTTACTCAAAGCAACAATAACCCCATTATCTGGCTACGGCGGTGGCAACCTGATTAATCTCTGCCGTTATCTCCAAATTGATTTGACAGGTTATGACTTTTCTGGTCTGACCATTTGGCAAGCTTCCCTTCAGGGAATGAATTTGCAGCGAGTTAATTTCGCTCACTCCGATTTAGCTAAGTCTGTTTTCACCCAAACCTTCGGAAGTATTTTATCTGTGGCTTTCAGCCCAGATGGTCAATTTCTAGCGACAGGTGATGTGAATGGAGAGGTTCGTCTGTGGCAGGTTGCGACTCATCGCTTGGTTTTGAGCTTGCAGGGACATACCAGTCAGGTTTGGTCGGTAGTGTGGAATCCAGATGGAAAAACCCTAGCCAGTGGTAGTACTGATGGCATGGTGAAGCTTTGGGATATCTGTGATGGTAAGTGCTGTCAAACTTTGTCAGGATCTAATAACTGGGTATTATCCCTGGCGTGGAATCCCAACGGAAAAACTTTAGCCAGTGGCGGTGATGACCAAACAGTAAGGCTCTGGGATACCGAACAAGGTAAGTGCCTTAATACTCTGTCAGGACATAGTAATTGGGTATTATCTGTTGCTTGGAGTCCCGACGGAAAAACTTTAGCCAGTGGCAGTAGCGATCGCATGGTGAAACTTTGGGACGCTAATGGCGGTAAATGCCTTAAAACCTTCGAGGGTCACACCAATTGGGTTAGAGCGGTGGCGTGGAGTCCTGACGGAAAAACTTTAGCCAGTGGCAGTGACGATCGAACAATAAAGCTCTGGGATACCAAACAAGGTAAGTACCTTAACACTCTGTCAGGACATAGTAATTGGGTATTATCTGTTGCTTGGAGTTGGGATGGGCAAACCCTTGCTAGTGGCTCTCATGACCAAACAGTAAAGCTTTGGAATCCTAGTACTGGTCAATGTCTCCACACCTTACACGGGCATATCAAATGGGTCTGGTCAGTGGCATGGAGTCCCAAAGAGCAAATATTAGCTAGTAGCAGTGAAGACCAAACGGTAAAGCTTTGGGACAAGAATGACGGTAAGTGCCTCAAAACCTTGCAGGGTCATACTAATTGGGTAACCTCAGTAGCATGGAATCCCGGTGGACAAATTCTCGCCAGCGGTAGTACCGACCAAACAGTAAGACTGTGGGATGTCCGTGAAGGTAAATGCCTTAAAACCCTATCAGGACATAGTAACTGGGTCTTGTCTGTCGCTTGGAGTCCGGATAAGCTAACCCTAGCTAGTGGTTCTTATGACCAAACAGTAAGGCTTTGGAATCCTTATAATGATAAGTGCTTGAAAAATTTGCCTGGACATACCAGTCAGGTTTGGTCCGTAGCTTGGAGTCCCAATGGACAAATAATAGCTAGTGGCAGTACTGACCAAACTGTGAGGCTCTGGAACTCTAGCAGCGGTCAATGTCTCAAAACCTTGCAGGGACATAGCAATTCGGTTAGATCTGTAGCCTGGAGTCGGGATGGACAAATCCTAGCCAGTGGTTCTTACGACCAAACTGTGAGACTCTGGAATTCTAGCAGTGGTCAATGTCTCAAAACCTTGCAGGGGCATAGCAATTGGGTTAGATCTGTAGCCTGGAGTCGGGATGGACAAATCCTAGCCAGTGGTTCTTATGACCAAACTGTGAGACTCTGGCATACCAAACAAGGTAAGTGCCTCAAAATCTTGCAGGGGCATACCAGTCCCGTTTGTTCGGTAGCCTTCAGTCCCGACGGACAAATCCTAGCTAGTGGCAGCGAGGATCAAACCCTCAAACTTTGGGATGTTAAACAGGGTAAATGTCTCAAAACTTTGCAGGGACATACCAGTCAGGTTTGGTCGGTAGCCTTCAGTCCCGACGGACAAACCCTAGCTAGTAGTAGTGCTGATGAGACGATTAAGCTTTGGGATGTAAATACGGGTAAGTGTTGGAGAACTCTAAAAGCTGACCGACCTTACGAAGGCATGAACATCACAGGGGTTAAGGGGTTAACTGAAGCACAGAGAGCGACGCTATGTGCTTTAGGTGCGATCGCGTAGCGCCAGGCGAAGCCTGACCACATAGTGCTGCCTTCGGCAGATCGCGTAGCGCCAGGCGAAGCCTGACCACGTAGTGCTGCCTTCGGCAGATCGCGAAGTAGGTTTTTAGAAACAGTAGAAGTTGACATGCTGCTCCTGTGTATCTAGTAGTGGTAAAGACGGTTTTCCACCATCTCTTGCGTCATGAAAAATGTTATTGCCACAATTTTGATTGCCATCGGTATACTGGCGAGTCTATCTCTGTTAGGGTTTGATTTAGCTCCACTCCTCGCTGGGGCTGGGATTATCAGTTTAGCCCTTTCCTTTGCGTCTCAAAACGTCTTGAAAGACGTAATCAACGGGTTTTTAATCTTGTTGGAAGACCAGTTTGGCGTTGGTGATGTCATCATCTCAGGTGACGTTGCGGGGTTTGTCGAAAACATGAATCTGCGGATTACACAGCTCCGCAACGAAGAAGGTCGGCTGATTACTATCCCCAATGGTCAGATAACTGTGGTTCAGAACCTGTCCAAAGAATGGTCTAGAGTTGACCTCATGATTCCAGTCGCTCTCGATTCGGATATTGATCAAGCGATTGCCTTGATGAACGAAGTCGCTGAAAACATGGGTCAGAGTCGCGAATGGTCGACAAAGATATTAGAACCACCCCTCGTTTTGGGAGTCGATCACCTGGACCACATTGGTGCAACGGTGCGTGTTTGGATCAAGACCCTACCGTTAAAACAGTGGGATGTTGCCCGCGAATATCGCAGACGCCTGAAAATTGCCTTCGACCAGGCTCAAATTAATATTGGTGTTCCCCATCATAGATTTTATTACCCCATAAATAACCTGTTAATATAGATGATTGTATTCTAGGCATGTAGGTGTTAACTATGCTTTAAAAGCAATTTATTTCTAACAGATGGGTACTCTAACCATAGACTATGTTTTTGTAATGAGTAATAACAATGGGAGAGTACCTAAAAAAATTAACTGTAGCTACTGCTATTTCTTTATTAAGCTTAGGAACAGTGGAAGCTAATAAAGCTCATGGTGCTGCTTTATTTATAGGAAAGTATGGCTCTTGGCTTAATTCAAGAGGATTTGCTGATTCGTTTCAAAAGCGTACTTTACCTACTTCGACTGTAACAAGCAGCAGTTCTGAATTAGACAATAGTACATCGGTCCAAAGTTCTGCTTCTAAAAGCAGTATTGATTCTGGATTAGACAACAGTATATCTGCTCAAAGTTCTACTCTGGAAGAGAATATCGATTCTGCCACCATAAATGACTTACTCAACCAACAATTAGAGCAAAAGTTAGATAGTCTCCCTAAAGCCGAAAAATTAACCCAGCAAATACAAGATTATTATCAAGTCTTTCTTGATGATCCTAATGCAGCGCAACAAGACTTACAACAAGCAACATCTACTTTAAGAAATGAATTAAATAACTTTAAAAACGCAGATGAAATAAATCAGGATATACGAGATAGATATCAAGGAGTAGTTGAGCCAGAAACGGAACAGTTAAGCCTTTTGGCTGCCCGTAAGTTGCTTCTATCTACAGACAATGAGCTTGGTGCAGAGTTTAATTCTAGTGCAGTAGATATGGCTCAAATGCAGGAAACAATGGCATTCCTGCAATCTCAAGGTTGGATTGAGGAAATTCCAACTCAACAAAAAGAAACTATTAGATTTCCTTTACCTTTAACTGTTGGTATTTTCTTACTAATTGCTTGGCGAGCCTATTATATTGTAGTACCTTTTTTAAAAGCTTTAGGTTATTCCATTGATCAAGGTATTGGTGAAGAGTTGCGAGAAAAATATGGTAGTCCCAAAGTTCCTGATAATGCTATATCATTACACGATCGCACTTTTAAACAGTTAAGAAGTTTGGCGTATAAAGCTGAAAAAATTGCCAGCGAAAAGTTTGGTAGTGAAGAATTTATGCTCTATGTTCGGTTAAAACAGCAAGTAGAGCAAGGTATTGGCGAATATAAAACAATTGGTGAGAGTATTAAACTCCTAGAAGTTGCGATCGCTGCTCAAAGTAGCTTCTTAAAAATTGAGTCAACAGAGTTACGCTTTCGGAGTAGAAAACAACAAGAATTTTATAGTTTTGTTGCAGATAATCTGGAAGACAATATTGATAAAGATGAGTTCCGTAATAAAATTAAACGGAAACTTGCAGAAATTATCCCACTTTTAAATTCAGAAGAAGGAAGGGCTGCTCTGCAATCTTACTTGAAAGAAGTTAATCAAATTTCTCAGCATAGTCTTGGATTGAAGTTATTGGCTTTATTTAAAAAATATCAGCTTGCTGACTTTACAATTTTGAGAACAATTTCTGAGATTGTCAAACAACTAGAAGCTAGAGATTTACTAGCCTACAAAAGTTTAGTGGTGTTAATTCTGGAGCATTTAGAAGTTTTTGAAAAGCTAGCTCCTATTATTGGGATTTCAGAGCAAGAAAATTCTCCTGAAACCTATGCAAAAATGATGCAATATATGGGTTTAGTTCATCGTCATGAAACTGCTTATCATGACTTTGCTAGACTGATTAAAATTCTTAAACAGTGGCAAAAACCTTATAAATCTTTATTAGCAATCAGGAATGAATATACTGCTGATAAATACAGATTACCCCCAGAGTTTACTAAAGATATTCCTGGGATTGCTATATTTAAAAAATATGAGAAGCATTTAGAATCTGTTAAATAAGATAAATTAAATTAATTTAGTCTAATATAACGTCAACTTTATAATATCAAAATAATAGCAAAAACTCATAAAATTTATGATTTCATGAGTTGAAATACTTATTAAATGAATTATTACTGGGGTTTAAACTAAATTTCAGGAAAGACATGAAATAAGTACCTATGCATAATTAATTACACATTGTTAATTCTTCTGCCTATTACCCATTACTTATTACCTATTACCTTCCTTCATACTCTGATTTAATTTTGCACTACTACTTAAAGCCTAATAACTTTATATCACTTGAATTCGGTTAATCCATAATTCATCATCTAAATCATCTAACATCTCACAAGCGACATCTAAAGCATGAACTTGTTGTTGTAATTTATCTTTTCCTTGATTTGTATTTCTTAAGCGGTCATCAACCTTACAATATAAAGTAAATAAGATATCTTCTACAGGATATTTATCTAGTAAAGTAGCTACGGAATTGTTTAGATTGTTATTTATCATTGCTCTTCTCAAACTTTAATTAACTTAAATTAAAAGTAACAAATTAGAGAAAAGCTTGTCAGCTTAATTTTGTAGACTTTATGGAAAAAATAAACTTATTTTGACCTTGAATCTTACTCTGATTACTCTTGTAATGAAAAGAAATCCTGAATTTACAGGATTTATTAACAGATACAAATTCGATACATTTACCTTAAGTTTTTATAAAGTTAATAAAAAGAGAGATTATACAGTCACAATAGACAGTAACAAAGAATACTACTAAGCTCAACAATTTTACAGAAGTCATTTCCCTCTGCTCCCTCTGCTCCTCTTGCTTCCCCTCTCTTGGTCAGCGTTCCCGAGGGGCTGTCCGATGAGGTCTCCTCATCGGTTTATACGCCCCGTTTGCGTCTTGCGGAGGGGCTGATTCTGTCGTTTTACGGCAGAACTCGTACGCCCCGTCCGACGCGGGGTCTGACCGCTGCTCCCTTTGTTTCCCGAACCCAAGATTTTTTGGACTTTGCAGACACGCCCTAGAGGGGACTACGCACAATAATCACTGTGGTATCAGTTTTACTAGCGATCGCTTCAGTGATATTACCCCGTATAGCGTGTTGTAGTAAGCTTTCGCTACTAGCTTCCAGAATAATTAAATCGTATTTTTGCTCATAATTGAGACCTAAAATCGCGTCTGAAACCGAACTATCACGAATTAGCAAGGTAAAAACAGGGCGATTAATTTTATCTGAGATTGCTTTTGCCATGTTTTTAAGCTGATGAAAATGGGGTCTTTTGCTTTTAGAATTATATACTTGACACAATTCGATTTGAGGATAACTAGGTAAGGTATAGAGATTGGCTAAAGCTGGTAAAAATTTCATGGCTCTTTGGATATTGCTACCTCCATCAGTAGGCATTAACCATTTCCCTTTTCCTGCTAAATAGAGGGGGAAAGAATGGGATACCGTTCCCAGTTTCACCAGCATCAATTCACAAGAAACCTGAGCAATAATGGTATCAACTACGTTACCAAAGATTTTCTCTGAACTAGAACTTTGACCCCTCCAACCCATGAGTAAAAAGTTAATATGTTCTTGAGCAATAGTTTCTAAAATTGCTTCTGCCGTATCATGAGCTATCTTTACTTGAGTATGTACAGGAATATTCTGTTTTCGCCCCCATCTTTCCAAACGGTGCATTAGCTGACGACTGGCTGTAATATCTACTTTAGCTTGACTGAGATAGATATATTGGGGAACAGGAATAATTTGTAAACATTGAATCTCGTATTTTTGGTAACTAGCGATCGCAGTAGCAATAGTAATTAAACTAGTAGCATGATGGGGATTAGAAATCGGTAATAAGATACGCCCTCTACCCGTAGCAGGGGAGCGAGTTTGATAGATAATATAAGAGGGTTCAGTTTTGACAGCAGTTTCGCGATCGCCTGTCAGTCGTTTCGCTTCCGCTTTGATAATATCGCTACGAGTAATAATTCCGACTAATTTATTCCCCTCAACCACAGGTAAACGAGATAATTGGTAACGGTTTAACAAATACAAGACATCCGTCAAAGAAGCAGTAGGATTTACTGTAATCGGTTGAGGAGTCATAATATCCCGCAACAGCATCTGATCCTTTTTTTGACTCGCACTAGCAATATCAGATTGAGTAACGATTCCCACTAGCTTTCCCTCTTCTACCACAGGAAAACCCCGATGGTGAGAACGAGACATGGCTTTGATCAACTCTTCCATTGTCAGGTTAGTAGGCAAAGTTTCCACACGAGATTCCATCACATCATCCGCTGTCAGTTGAGAGAGAAAATCATGGGCAACAGTTTCCTCCGTCAGTTCGATACCACTACTATTTAAGAGATGCTCATACAACGAGCCAGGAAAGAAACTTTCCGCTACGATATAAGCCACCGCCGAACTAATCATTAACGGTAGTACCACATTAAAATCTGCTGTCATCTCAAACACAATGACAATAGCGGTTACGGGAACTCTCACTACTGCGGTAAAGAATGCTCCCATTCCTGCTAAACCAAACAAATAAGAAGATTGATCGCCAAAAAGGGAAAATTCTACTGTTCCTACCAGATTACCCAAAGCAGAACCCAAAACTAAAGCAGGAGCAAACAAACCACCAGGTGCACCAGCACCATAAGCCAGGATAGTTAAGCAAAAATGAACCACAAAAGCTAAGGCTATAGTCTGCCAATTTAGCTCTCCTGTAACCAAAAGTTCCCTTAAACCTGTATTATCGCGGAAAATATCCGGTAAATAAGCAATTACCACCCCTGATATTAACCCTGCCATCCCAATACGCCAGGGCATAGCCAGAGGAAGACGACGACTAAAACCCATCGCAGCCATAATTGCACGGTTAAATAATCCTCCTAATAACCCTGCGAGGATTCCTAACAGCAGACAAAAGGGAATTTCTATAAGAGTAAAACTATTACCAGGAGAACTAGAACTAATAGACAGGATATCGTGTAAATTCAAATCCGCAAACTCAAAAAGACGGGAAACCACCGCACCGGTAAAAGAAGCGATGATGGCAATTTCGAGAGTCAAACCCGAAATATCTCGCATCAACTCTTCGATCACAAATAACACCCCAGCAATGGGAGTATTAAAACCTGCTGCTAAACCTGCTGCTGCACCAGCAGCGATCATTTGACGGCGATTTGCCGGAGAATTAGGTATCCAACGACTGAGTTGTGCTGCTAAAGCTGCACCAATATGGACAGTAGGGCCTCTCCGTCCTAAAGTTAAACCAGCACCTATACTCAGAATTGTTCCCAGAGTTTTCACCACTGCAACCCGTAAATTAAGCATGATGGGATATCGTGCTAAGGCTGCTTTGACTTGGGGAATACCTCCTCCTGCTGCTGCTGGGGCGAGTCGTTCAACAAGCCAACCAGCTAAAAACCCTAAACTTAAACCTACTAGAGGTAAGGATAAGTGTGAACCGTAGAGGTAGGTAACTTTGATGCGCCACCCTCCCAACCAACCAACACCTTCCTTGAGTAATAAGGCTGTAAAAGCGGAAAATAACCCAATTAAACAAGCTTCTAGTAGGGCGTATCTAATATCTACAGACGTTGTTGCTAATAGTCTTGATGTCCACTGACTAGAAAATGACTTTTTCATGCTCTAAACCCTTGCATAACAGTAATTAGGGCAATCTCCTGTATTCAATAATTGTCTTTTTCTTTACTCATTCCTTATTGGGGTTTTTTAACTTTGACGTTCTAGATAATGATCTTCTATAATACCCCCTTACTTATTCCTTATTTACTGCTTATTTAAGCTGTAAATAAAATAGGCTAGATAGTACCGTTTATCTAGCCTATTACCCAAAGTGTTAACAGTATTTTATTTTATGAGTTCAAAGTATTCTCAAAGCTTTGATGCTGTTCCCCATAAACTTCTATTTCATAGAAATTCTCACAACTTATCATTTCCATTACTTAAAGGAATATTGTTGTTTATCAATTGATTATATACCCAACCGATACAATGCTGTTTATCGTTCTCTGTTGATTCATGGCAAGCCATAATTTTTAAATTGCCAGTTGCCAAGAACTCTTTAAGCTGTTCTAAAGGTTCTAAATTAGGAATAGTACTTTGTAGATTTTGATGTAATTCAGATGAGTAATTAGGTATTTGAGATAGATTAGATGATATTTTCCAAGGGCAATTAGCACATTGTTTAGTACGGCTTAATTTCCACATCATGGCATAAATATAAATATTTAATTTTAGTTTAAATATAACCTCTAAGGTATAACATTAAACTTTTTGATATTGATTAATTATTTATCGATCAAGATCAAAAAATTAAATATTTAAGACAAAATAAGTATTGTTTTTTGATAATTTTAAAAAACAGTTAAAAGATTAATTTTTTGACTGTTGACTATTATTTATTCCGTTGGTTGGTATAAAATTGGGATTGACCAGATTAATTGAGATTCAAATACCTTGGTTGATTTGGTTGAGAGAGGAATAGGCGTAAGTTGCTCAGACCGAAACTATTCCCCTGCCTCGAACACTTAGGGCAAGTGTTCATCGCTATTTTACTTTCTAAGTGGAATAATCAACGATTTTTTAGGGTTACTTTTCAATAAGAAGATTGTTGATTGTTGACAACAAAAGAATAAACGATGACACACTGTCCTAGTTAAAATTACGTACCTAATTATACGGTTAATCGTGTTTGCAGGTAAACCCAGAAAAATCGCTTTATTTGAAGGTTTCAAGCGATTGGTTCATTTCTTTTCCTCTGTAGTAAAAGGAAAATTTTCTATGTTTGACAATAATTCTACCGTAAAATCTCGGAGTGAGACAGAAAACAATAACCCATTAAATAACGATGTAATTTGGTCGATAGAACACGGAGAAATATCCCTAGAAGAGATTTTAGCCTACCAAAACTCTCTAGCAAGTTACTTAAGAGATGGACTGGTCACAAAACCAGGATACTACTAATGTACTAGACATCAGGAAATAGTTAGTGAGTATTTGGAAGCTAGGGAAAAAGAAGAAACAAGGGAAAAAACTGCTCAAGGTAAGTCAGATTTCTTGTCAAGGAAACCCAAAATATCTTTAGAGGAACTAGATCAAAAATTATCTCTCTTAATTGAACAAGAAAATCACTCAGAAGATGAATTATTAGCCATATTAAACTTTATTTC
>JASJEK010000359.1 GCA_030064915.1 Xenococcaceae cyanobacterium MO_234.B1 | reverse complement strand
CAATAAAGTTGCGTTCCAGGCAGATAACGGAAAATATGTTTCTGCTGATTTCAATGAAGGGGGAAGACTTGTCGCCAACCGCGATCGCTTGGATGCCTGGGAAACCTTTAAGTTAATTAAGGTAGGCTCCAATAAAGTTGCGTTCCAGGCAGATAACGGAAAATATGTTTCTGCTGATTTCAATGAAGGGGGAAGACTTGTCGCCAACCGCGATCGCTTGGATGCCTGGGAAACCTTTGAGTTAATTGAGAGATGATTTCCCATCCTAGTACTCTGTCAATTTTTAATTGATGGGTAAAGTCGTTTGAGTTTTATCCTTGCATCTTTAGTAGTAAATCGCCAATCAATCCAAGTTTCCTTCTGATCGCGTTCTTTACACCACAACGCGACTTTTTCTCTCAATGTGGAGCTAACTCTCCTCTAATTAATGTCGAAGTTGATGTATATCAAAATCAAAGTTTTGTAAGAATAATTAACTTAGAAGAGCGAGTTTTATTAACTGCAAATTCTATTGATGAAGTAATTTTGCAATATAACTTTCTCAATGCAACTTGTTCTCCTGTTACCCCAACTGGAATTTTATTAAATCCTGAAGAGCCAGTACCCAATACATCAGGAGTATATGACCAACAATCAATACAACAAATGTTGAACGGTCTTAATGATTATGAAGAGTTATTTCTAGTAGAACTGGGAACTACTAATCAAAGCAGTTCTGCTTTTGATTTACAAGATGTTGTATTGCTAGTGAATAATAATCCTGTGTTTGCCGATTAATAAATAGTGGTTTTAATAAATTATCTCAAAATCACATTAATCTCTGCTACGCTATTATCCCACTCCTTAACTAACATCGTGTAACAATAAAGAAAAGTAAACAATTTAAAAAAAAGTAAAGGAGTGGGGAAATGGTAGCAACGCCCGTAAAAACCGAAAAACGGTTAACCATACAAACTACCGAGATCGCTTCTGATACTATAGCTATTCGTTCTCTAGATTGGGATCGCGATCGCTTTGATATTGAATTTGGCTTACAAAACGGTACTACATACAACTCTTATCTTATCCAGGGAGAAAAGACAGCCTTAGTTGATACTTCCCATGCTAAATTCCGTCAGCTATATCTAGACACACTGACTGGAATTATTGACCCCAAGACTATTGACTATCTCATTATCAGTCATACCGAACCAGATCATAGTGGTTTAGTTCAGGATGTACTAGAGTTAGCACCCCAAGCAGTAGTAGTAGGGGCAAAAACAGCAATCAAGTTTTTAGAAGATTTAGTTCACAAACCCTTTGAACGTAAGTTCGTTAAAAGTGGCGAGAGTCTAGATTTAGGGAAAGGGCATATTATTGACTTTGTGAATGCGCCTAACTTACACTGGCCCGATACAATCTTTAGTTATGATCGCGGTACTAATATCCTCTATACTTGCGATGCTTTCGGAATGCACTATTGTTCCGATCTCTTCTTTGATGAAGACTTATCTGCGATCGAAAGAGATTACCGTTTTTATTATGACTGTTTAATGGCTCCTAATGCTCGTTCTGTCCTTTCGGCGATGAAGCGGATGGACAAACTAGGAGAAATTACCACTGTCGCTAACGGACATGGTCCAATCTTACGCTACAATCTCCAAGAACTGTTAGACCGTTATCAGAAATGGAGTAAAGCCCAAACTAAAGCCGAAAAAACGGCTGTTGTCTTTTATATCTCCGACTACGGTTACAGCGATCGCCTTTCCCAAGCTATTGCTAGAGGTATTACGAAAACTGGTGTTGCAGTAGAAATGGTGGACTTGCGATCAGCCGACAATACTGAAGTTCACGAAATTGTCTCCCGTGCCTCTGGTATTGTTTTGGGTATGCCTCCCCTATCAGGTCATAATCATCAAGACATAGTAGCTAATGTGGGAACAATTCTGGCTGCTGCTAAAGAAAAGCAAATAATCGGGATGTTCGAGTCCTATGGTGATGATGATGAACCTATAGACCCATTATTAACTAAATTTAGGGATGTAGGGGTGAAAAAAGCATTTCCTTCCATCCGAGTCAAAGATACTCCCAACGAAGGGATTTACCAACTTTGTGAAGAGTCGGGAACAGACTTAGGACAACTGTTAACCCGTGACAAACTGGTGAAACAGATGAAATCCCTAGATCACGATCTTGATAAAGCCATTGGAAGAATCAGTGGTGGACTATACATTATCACCGCTGCTAAAGCCGATGTGAAAAGTGCCATGTTAGCTTCTTGGGTATCTCAAGCTAGTTTTGAACCCCCTGGTTTAACTATCGCTGTTGCCAAGGATCGGGCGATCGAATCTTTAATGCAAGTCGGCGATCGCTTTGTGCTAAATGTTCTTGAAGAAGGCAAATATCAGTCACTAATGAAGCACTTTCTCAAACGATTTAAACCAGGTGCAGACCGTTTTGCAGGAGTAAACACGCAAACTGCTGCCAATGGCTCTCCCATCCTCACCGATGCTTTAGCTTACTTAGAATGTGAAGTAGTTAGTCGCATGGAGTGCAACGATCACTGGGTTGTCTATAGTAAAGTCACCACTGGTAGAGTCTCAAACCCTGATGCTTTAACCGCAATACACCACCGCAAAGTAGGTAATCACTATTAATTAGTTTTTCATGGAATAGGTTTTACTTTGGTGATGTTGGGTTTCGTTCCTCAACCCAACCTACAATATCGGCGATCGCTAGTTAAAACTAAGTAATTATCGCTTTCAGCGTCGCAAATAAGTTGATTTGAAATATCGCCATTGATATAGTTTATTGTGGTGTATTCTTTTAAGATACTTGCGATCGCTTCTCGGTAGGAATTGAGCCTACTTTTAGATAGTTTTAGTAACTATCCATCCAGAATTGCCAATTTTTATTAGGAGTTTCGATCGTAACCCTTTTGTTCGAGAAGCTTAAGAAACCTTCTTTCTTGTTCCTCTCTTGGCATATTAACAGGAAAATGAATGGCTTTAGGACGAGGACGACTTAGTAATTCGCCTAAACCAGCACTAAACTTGTCTTCATCGTTTCTATATTTAGAAAGATATTCTCTTAGTTCTTTTCTAGTCATGTCTTTGAGTGGTTTATTGCTCAAAATCCCAGTCTCCTTCTTCTGTAATTAGTATTTCTAGGGAGTCGTTTAGACCAGCTTGAATGTATATAGTTTTAAATTTTTTATCGTATCTAAAAACAGTAATAGGCTGAAGCATATTCGATAACATTTGACAAATAAATACAGCTGTGTATGCTTGTTCTGAAGTTGGCACTTATCGCCCCCTTTTAATTTTATTCTCTATAATTGAAGCTCTAACAGAACCAATTTAAGCATATAAAACTATTCTTCTTCCTCTAGCTGGTTCAATCTCTCCCTCACTTGCTCTACTGTTATGCCTAAAATAGATGCTACTTCTGTCAAAATACTCTCATCTTGGGTAGTTTTGTAAATGCGCAATTAAAAATCTACGTAAACTAGGGTAAACTTATGCAGTCGTAACATCAAGCGCACTTATGTTACTAGGGATTATAGGAGTACCAACGAGCTAGCTTGCTAGGTGGTTCACGACCACTTAGCTTGACCCCTACCCTGACTTTCATCCCACCGGCACGGTTGGGCAAGCTGCTTGCGAAGCAGCGTCCCCCGTGCCAAAAATAACTGTGCCGATAGCAACCCTTCAGTAATTTTGAGATACGCGCCCAATAAGTCCATACGTGCCTCGTACAATCCACTGGTTGTACGAGGGCGTTACAGACTCGCTTGCATCCGCTCTGAAAGTCTCAGACCACGACGGGCTAACACTAAGCTTGCTGCTGTACCACTGTTTAACCCATAAAGACTCATGAATTTAACCATGCCAATAAGCGAAGAGTAGGCAGGATTAACCTCGATTAGTTGAATTGCTGCGAGTTTTGCTTTGGAACGAACTAACTCGGTAAACTTAGAGTAAGCAAAGCCTGAAAGCATTTTAGCTCTTCGTTTACCATGCTCTCTTAATCTCGCTTTTTTGCTGCTAAAGTTTAGTTTCTCAATAACTACTGGACACTCATAGCGAGTCGCTTTTTCTAATATTTGAGCAATGGCTAAACTTAAAATATGAGTGCTTTGTCCAGATGATTTGTTTTCTAGATTGATACTTATTTGACCTCGATCTTTAAGATTCCCCTCACTATCACAGTAAGCCCATGCAAGATTACTAGCATTCAAATCAACGCCGATTACTCCATTAGTTTTACTGGTGATTGTGGGAATATCTGGTAACTCTACATGAGTGTGTAAATACCAATTACCGTTTTTTCTCACAAATCTATGGGTTACAGGCTTCTGTGTACCATTGCGATAACTTTTGCCTCGCTTGTGTCTGGTAGGAGTTAAAGCAATATCAATAAATTCTTGTCCGTACCGGAAGCTAATATTAGAAATAGTAACCTTCCCGCCGTAATCTTTAACCAAACTTGGAGGGACTGTAATAGCTAGATTTCCTCCTGCATCTAATCTACATAGTTGATTGCCACCAGCATAGGTTTTAGAACCCACCATAACAAAGCTAGATGTTCTAGCTGCTTTCCAATCTACTAACCATTCTTGATGGTTGCTGTAGCCATTATCTTCTAGATGATACTGGGCTAAAAATAGCTTTTTCGTGCCAAAGCATAAGCTAATTTCAGAACGGACATCTCGCGCACCTGGGGAAACCCCAGGTGGCGTGTCCTCGCCTTGTAACTTTTCTAGCTTCTGTTGTTTAATGGCTAGTCTACGTTTTTTCTGATGAATGATGAAGCGATGAGTTTTTGTTGAGTGTTGCTTTTTGAGTTTGGCTTTAATTCTCTTTTGTTGAGTAGTAATTGATTTCTGGATACTAGAGATAGTAGATTTTAGCTCTCTAGCTTGAGTCTTTTGTAGCTCTCTAATTCCTGAATGCTTGCCTTTGAGGTTGTGGTAAACGTTTCTAACTGTGGTGCTGTCTACTTGGAATTGATTTTGTAACCTTTTCTCGATACTACCTATTTTTTCTCCTGCCAAGATTGCCACATGCATTTGTTTCTCGATAGCTGAGTAAAGATTAGCCATTGATTCGAGAAATGGATAAATATTTGATGGGAGCCGGGTCTGGTATGTCGGCATAATCTAATTATACAGAATTTTATCCGTCTAATTGTGCTAATTTCTTCAAGTTTTCTGGAAGTGCTTTCACGTTTTTGCGACTTCTCATTGAATGCAGCTTGGCACTAAAGACAGTAATTATTTCGAGTACATCTTTGACTAATTCCTCTTCAGGAGAAGAATCTGGGTCTTTATTGAGTATAACCACCTCTACGACCTACAGTTCGCAGAGCGAAAATACTAATTCTGAGCCAAATCTGAGTAATCTATCTTTGGTCGTAAGCACGCTTTCGAGTTGCTTGCCCTTCTACTAAAATTGACAACAATCTGTTTAATCCTTTCTTACGATAGTTGACTCCAGAACCTATGTCCCTAATGATTTTACAGTTTTTCCATCCTTTAATTTCTGCGTAAGTTTCCAGTACTGCTAGAAAGTCTGTCTAAGTCTTTAATTTGAGGGCGAGATCTGACACGAGCGTAGAGTATGGTTAATCCCTCATCTTCTTTGTCTTGAAGGATATCAGTTAAATCATATCTTCTATGTCCTCCTTCTGTTCTAGTTGAGGTAATTTTGCCTTCTTTCTCCCATCGTCTCAAAGTATCTGTGGACACTCCTAAGAGATATGCAGCTTCCGATCTGCTTAACTTTGGCATTTAAGATAGTTAACTAGCTATACCCAAGTTTACCTAATTATTTGTTGTGCAGCACGCAGCCGATCACGCAGTGGCTCAGCTTCGCTGAGATCGCGATTACTTGTCCCCGTGCGTGCCATAAGTCTCGGAATAGTTTTAAATTGAGGGGATTCATGATTCCCGTTGGGGTGTAACTTTTAACACTCACTCACTGATTATAAATGACGCTAAATCTTTAGAATTAAATGACATTCAAGGATTCTGTCTCACAACTAATTTACCAACGTTAAATTGTTAAATTCACCAAACTTAGCAGCTTGTGCCAATTCTCACCGAGCCAAGCAGTCGTTTTAGCTAGGTGTGGCTGAAGTTTTGCGATCGCAAAGGCAAACCCTTCGGCTTTCTTGGCATATTTTAACGCTCGGTCTAATGCTTGACCCACCTCATCTTTATCTGGCTGTGGTTTATTTAGCTCCTCCTGGGCATCTTCAAAGGCATTGTCAATTTTACGACGGTCTGAGCTTTCTAACTTTGCCAG
>JASJEK010000358.1 GCA_030064915.1 Xenococcaceae cyanobacterium MO_234.B1 | reverse complement strand
GTACAGAAGATGGTATTGCTACAGATTTAGAAGCAGCAGGTATTCCTAAGTCTGATATTGTTTTGGCTTTTCATCCTCAGCGTTTGCGAAAATATACAGAATATGCAGTAAGTTAAAAACACAGGAAAAGATATCTAAATAGTGTCAGATAAACCTAATATTATTGATAATGCTTGATTTAATTGTTCCAGATATTCTTGATTTAAATTACCTAAAACTTTAATTATTCTTGACTTATCTATTACCCTAATTTGTTCGCATAATATTACCGAATCTTGGCTTAATCCTCCAACACCAGCAGGTATAAAAACATGAGACGGTAACAGCGCACGTCTAATTTTAGAAGTACATGGTGCAATAATTGTATGAGGACTGACTGCATTTGCTCGATTTATCTGTACTATTACTACAGGTCTAATTCCAGCTTGTTCTGTTCCCTTTACGGGATTAAGATTGCATAAAACTATATCTCCTCTTTTAATTTTTACCACTGAATTTCACCACGAGCTAAACGTTCTTCATAATCCTCTAAATTTTCTAGGTAGTCGGAAAAATCTGAATCAGTTATCTTGAGAAAATCCTTAAATTGTTCCCACATTTGCCATTGTGCTGGATTTTCTTTTGTTAGAAGAAAGTCTAACAATATACTTACTTCTGGCAGTAATTTATCGGGTAATTGATTGATTTTTTTTATGGCTTCTTCTCTAATATTCATCGTTGTGTTAATAAAGTTAAATTAATATTTTATTGATTATTTTGCCCTTCTTCCAAGCTTTGAATCGCCTTATCACATTCCTCTACATTTTTATCTAATCCCATTGCTTGATATAGTTTTTGCGCCTTCTCATAAGCTGTTTTCGCTTCTGGATTTTGCTGTAAATTTTTCCAAGTATTACCTAAATTAAACCAAGAATTAGCTTCACCCCTTTGATCGCCTATCTGTCGTGCAATATCTAAAGACTGTTGATAGAATTCTATTGCCCGTTGATATTCTCCCAGGGAATTGTAAGCATTGCCTAAATTACCTAAAGATGCACCTTCCCCATTGCGATCGCCTATCTGTCGTGCAATATCTAAAGACTGTTGATAGAATTCTATTGCCCGTTGATATTCTCCCAGGGAATAGTAAGCATTGCCTAACCCCATTAAAGAATCAGCAAATTCGCTACGATCCTCTGGTTGTAAATTCTCCTGCCATCCTGATATTAATTTTTCGTATATTTCTACTAAAACCGCATAATAGCCCCGCAGATCGAGAAAACCATAACAAATATTGAGAACATTATTAGCTAGGGCATACTGTTCTAATTCACAGTAATGATAAATAATTTCCAGGTATTCGCTAACATCTTCTCGAACTTGCCAAGATTGTTCTTCTTTCAGATGAAGTTGATAATATTCAATTGCTTGCTGATGGGCAGTAGTTAAATCTTGTTTTTGTTGCTGGTAAAGATATTCCCGTACTAAAGTTTGAAAGAGATATCGATTATCTTGAGTTTTGGTTAATAAAGAACAATTGCATAATTCTTGTAACGCTTTCACTATATCTAGTTGCTTATCTGTTTTTTTCGGTTTAAACCATTGTCTCAAGAGTACGAGTTTTTTCCAGAAATTTGGTTTTTGCCTTCTTCCCGCGATAATATAACTGGCTGCTTCGCGATTGAAAGGTGGGCGATAGACGCTCAGATCGATCAGAAAGTTTTTCTGTTCTGGGGTTAATCTGTTGAGGTGCTGTTGAATTATCCAAGATAGACGAGCATCTTGCTTATTGCGGTGCAATCCTGCTGCTTCTTCGTAAACCAGATCGAACTGTTCTAATCCTAATTCGGCAACTTGACTTAACTGACTTCCGCAATATTCTCTTAAATATCCTGCTACTAACTCAATAGTAAGAGGATGTCCATCTACATATTTAACAAAATCTTCTAATTCTGTTGCTGTTCCTACTATTTCTAGCTTGGTTAATAAGGTAATCCCTTCAGCAATTTTCATCCCTCCCAAGGGATACCAATGCTGTAAAGCTTGAAATGATTGGGGTTTCTCTCGCGTCGTTATCAAGAGAGTGCTGGTTGTTCCTTGTTGCAACCAACGATTAAAAAATTGTTGGTAATATTCATGTTGCCAGTTTCTTTCTAGATCAATTAGAGTTTCTAGATTATCAATTACTAGCAAATAGCGATGCTGACTGAGAAGATGAAGCAAGTCATTAATTAACTGGGTAATATCTATCGGATGAGTAACCTTGCCACCAAATTCTGTAATTACCTTTTCAGCAAAGATAGTAAAGTCGGGTTTGAGGCTGACATCTGCCCAGAATTTGTATTTGTCTGCAAAGTCGGTATTTTGATAGAGGTAGCTAGCTATGGTGGATTTTCCCGTACCTCCCAATCCTTGAATGCCAAAAGTGTGGACTTGAGGATCGTTCAGCCACGATTGTATATCGTTAATCTCTTCCTCTCTCTCTACCCAGTTATCGAGATTTGGGGGAGTAGTAATGAGATTAGCAGAAGTAGCAACTTGAGACTTAGCTTGTTCAAGTTTGTCAAGAAGTTTGATAACTTCTTCTGAGGTTACTTTCCCAAGTGAAGATGAGTATCCTCCCCTCCCAATCTGCTACCAGGTGCATCTATCTTGGCAGCAGCAACACCGCCAGTTTCGGCTTTAATTTCTTGAACTGTAATATTGTCAATATTGTCTCCACTTTTAGCCTTGGCTATTTCTTGAGCTAATTTGCTTATTTCCTCGGCAAATAGCTTATCTTTATACATTTCAACTTGCAGAAAAGGTTCTAACGGTTTTAGGTTTTCCTGAGTTGGATTTTGTTCTAATTCAACTATTTCTGCTTCAATAGGCTGATTTTTCAACAAACGATTTTTGATCATCTGCCATAATTTTGTGACACCTTCAGTCGTAGCACCCCCAACAATTGCCCCTAAAGCCATTTCTAATAGCTTTTCTGCGGTCAATAATTCTATACTCATGTTACATAAATCCTTCAAACAAATTATGTTTTAGAGATCACCTTAACATTAGCTAATTTGCCATTAAGTAAATATTATCAAAATCGGGGAGTTTGAGGGGTATTCTAAAACCCCTTCCTAGCAACGAGCGAAGCAAAGTTGCAGGGAGGACGGGGCTTTTAAAGGGCGGAAATAAATTCCGCCCGCAGCCCCTCGGCTACAGAATATTCCTCAAGTATACAAACCCATTTTAGCTCCATTAAAACTTTACACAAAAAGATAGCTCATGTAAGCTAAAATGGCACTATGCTAACGATGACTTACGAATACAAATTACAACCTACATCCGATCAGATTGAAGCTATTGAGCAAACCCTTGATATATGTCGATCTGTATGGAACTTTGCCCTTAGGCAAAGGAAAGATTGGTGTAACTCTCGTAAGGCATCTGTTAATGCTTGTTCGATTCATTCTGAATACATCATCCCCGCTGATGAACCTTTTCCCAATTACCATAAGCAAGCCAAGCAGTTAACTGAAGCCAAGAAAGTATATCCTCAACTCAAATTAGTTCATTCTCAAGTTTTGCAACAAACTTTGAGAACACTGGATAGAGCTTGGGAGGATATGAAAGCTAGAGGTTTCGGGTTTCCCAGGTTTAAAAATAAATATCGGATGAGGTCATTTGTTTTTCCTCAGTTGGGCAAAGAACCAGTTAGAAATGATGCTATCAAGTTTCCCAAGTTGGGATGGGTTAGATGGAGACAATCTAGACCTATCCCAGAAGGATTTGAAATCAAACAAGCCAGGATAGTTAGAAAGGCATCTGGTTATTTTGTGATGCTGTCACTTCAGTTAGATGTCAATGTTCCCAATCCTCTACCTCATGCACATCCACGAGGTTTGGATTTAGGCTTTGATAAATTCGTAGCTACTAGTGACGGCGAAGAGATTAAAAGACCTCGGTTTCTCAAAACATTACAGCGTAAGCTTGAATTGCTACAACGTAGACTAAGAAACAAACAGAAAGGCTCTAATAATCGACATAAATTAAACCAGAAAATAGCTAGATTACATCAGCGTATATCTGATACTAGAAAAGACTGGCATTTTAAGTTAAGCCATCATTTGGTTAAAGATGCTGGCATGATTTTTGTTGAAGATATCAACTTTGTTTCATGGCAAAGAGGAATGCTGTCATCTTCATCAGCCGATGCTGGATTTGGGCAATTCGTTAATATTTTGGAGTGGGTATGTTGGAAAACCGATACCTATTTTGCCAAAGTAGATAAAGACGGGACAAGTCAAACTTGTCCCAATTGTGGCGCACATACAGGCAAAAAAGAATTAGAAGTTAGAGCCCACCATTGCCATGAATGCCAATATACCACTACACGCGATGTAGCAGCTAGTCAAGAAGTCAGAAACCGAGGATTAAGTGCGCTAGGGCATAGCGTATTAGAAAATGTCTGTGGACTGGATGCGACGGGGAGTATCGGTCACGATGCTCTAGTTGGCACAGGAAGAAGCAGAAAACCAGCATCGCGAGGTACTGGAATCCCCTTCCTCAAAGCGACTGAGCATAGCGAAGTTGCTTAGGGAGGGGAGGGTGTCAATAACCCAAATATGATCGCTTGTCGTTAATTTATAATGCAAAATAGGAGTTTTAATAATGACTACCTGATTTGCGATGGTGAACCGCAGTAACACCTTCAGGCTGTAATAATTTACCTTTCTCGGCTACTGCATATAATAACCAGTGGTCGCCACACTCCATTCTTTTATCAACGCGACATTCCAAATAGGTTAGAGCTTGACTAAGAATAGGACAACCATTTTCTGCTTCTTCTATCTCAACCCCCACAAAGCGGTCTTCTCCTGGAGCAAAAGGTTTCAAAAATTGCTTCATCAAGCCAATATGTTTACCTTCTTGAAGAATATTTAACACAAATTTACCCCCTACAGGAAGTAAAGATTCGATCGCTCTTTCTTTAGCTACTGCTACAGTTAAACCTGGAGGATTAAAAGTCGCTTGGGATACCCAAGAAGCCAACATTGCACCAGATAACTCTTCCTGCTTGGTGGTAACAATGCACAGAGAGCCTACTATCCGCCCCAAGGCTTGTTCTGTTCTATCTGTTCCTGTTGTTCCCTTAGCTACTTTGGGTTGACGGGTGCGGAGGGCTTTTTTCAAGGCTTGAGCAAAATCTGTTCCTGCTTCTTCACAGGTTTTAAGTATGGCATCAGTGGGTTTAAATTTAACTCGAATTGGCTCAAAACCAAAACTATAGCCAGCATTGCGAAATTTGTTTTCGAGAATATCTATGGCTTCGCCACTCCAACCATAGGAACCAAAAACCCCTGCTAATTTGGTTTTATCCGTATTATTTAAAACTATTCCCAAAGCCATTTGAATTTGGGTTGGAGCGTGTCCTCCCAGGGTAGGAGAACCCATAATAAAGCCGTTCGCTTTTTCTACAGCAGCTTTAATGGTATTAGGGTCAGCAAATTCTGCGTTGATCGCCTCTACTGCTATTCCAGCTTTAGTAATTCCTCTAGCGATCGCCTGAGCTATGGTAGCGGTGTTACCATAAGCAGAAGCATAAATTAAAGCCGTACTAATTTCACGAGTATTTTGAGTTTTTAACCATTCTCGATAGTAGCTAGTTAATTCTTTGATGCTGTACTTAACTAAGCAGCCATGACCCACTCCATATATTTTGGCTGGTTTTTCGGCAAGTTTATCTAAAGCGGTTTCAATTTGCCGAGCATGGGGAGCAATTAGACAATCAAAGTAATAGCGACGATCATCATTGTCTATTGTCCATCCTTCATCAAAAACCCTGTCTCCACAAACATGCATCCCAAAGAGCTTATCAGTATAGAGAACTTGGGTTTTAGGGTCGTAGGTGCAGAGTAAATCGGGATAACGAGGGTTGGGAGTTAAAATAAACTCTAAATTATGACCATTTCCCAAATCTAGACTGTCTTCCCCTTTAATCACGATAGTTTTAAAGGGTATTTCTTCCAGAATATTTTTCAGGGAAATTGCTCCTGGATTAGAACAAACTACCGTAATTTGAGGTGCAACATTTAAAAGTTCTTTAAGGGTACTGGCACGATTGGGATTAATATGTCCCAGAATTAGATAGTCTATGTTTTGAGGATTAATTCTTTGGGTTAGAGCCGCAAGAAAGATCTCAGAAAAGGATTCCCCTGGAATATCTATTAAAGCTGTTTTGTCTCCCTCAATTAAGTAGGAGTT
>JASJEK010000357.1 GCA_030064915.1 Xenococcaceae cyanobacterium MO_234.B1 | reverse complement strand
TTTATAACTGGGGGTTAGCTACTAAAATTAAGCTATACCAGGAAGGAATCAAGATTAAAACCACTCAACTCAAAAAGTTCTATACCAATCATATGACTAATCTTTATGAAACAGATTTTTTTCAATGGACAGAAGAACAAGCAAAAGCTTTAAGCGAACATAATGTTACAGCACTTGATTGGGATAATTTAAAAGAGGAGATAGAAGACTTGGGGAATGAAAAACTGAATGCTGTCAATAGCTTTTTAAAACGGCTTATTGAACACCGACTTAAACTTGACTATTCTCAAGAGATTTATCCTCGCAATCACTGGATTAAAGAAATTAATAATTTTCAAGATGAAATTGAAGATAGAGCCACTAAAACCCTTCTTAAAAAGCTTGATCTAGAGCAACAATATCAACGAGCTAAACGATTAGTTTTAAGCGAATACAAGTTAGATATTCCTGAAAAATGTCCTTATACTTTTGAGGAATTGATGACTAGATTTCCTCCCAAAAATTGACAAAAATAGACGAGGTAATAAATTACCCCCCTCGATTCGTGCTAACCGTCAGCTAGAGTTACGCATTGTCAAAGAACTAATCAAGTTGTTTCCTGTAACTGAAATAGTTTACGAATACGTAAAAGCGGATGTGGATAAAAGCTCTGGCAGAAAAAAGGCTAGATCGGGCAAAGGTTTTAGTCCTGTAATGGTAGGACAGAAATGGATGCTAGAACAGCTATCCCAGATTGTTACTACCCATAAATTAGAAGGTTGGAAAACCAGTATTCTCAGGAAACAGTTAGGACTAGATTTCACTATGTAGCGTCAAGGAAGGGTTTTTAATTTTTTCGTATTCCTTAAAAAAAATTGCAAATCACGCTTCTTTCTCTCATTCCTAAAGTTGTAAGGGAACTTTTTTCCGTGATAATATTGGTCGTTTTGACCTATTAAAAAATATTGTGACAGGACAGGCAAAAAGTTTTCATGACTTTCTGACTAATTTAAAGGCTGAATTACACTTAACCAATTTACAATTGGCAAAAAGAATAGACGTTGACCCTAAGATCATAATAGATATAGATGAACAAAAACAGGGGATAGATAATATATTTTTGGGGATATATCGTAAGTTAATTGGGCTTAAAAATTGGGACAGGAACTACTTATATGAACCTTTTATTCCCAAAAGCTCACAAAAAAATTTAATTGAAGGATTTGGCTATTTCCTGACGAAAGTAATGGAGAAAGGACAGCATAGCCTTCAAGATATAGCTGCTCTACAAGAAGGAATGACTGTTGATTTTATCGGGCAAATATGCGATCGGCAAATTCATCCTGACAATGTTAATCTTTTATTTATTAAAAAGCTTTTAATTTTAGCAGGAAAATGGTCGGAAACTAAAATTCATAATTATTATTATCGTCCTATTCTACAATCAACTTTTTGCCCCTTTGAAGTTCGCCGATTTCAAGAATTGGTTTTAGACCTTAGAACTAGAATCTTACAGGTCAATCAAACCCAGTTTGGAGCGCAAATTGGTGTCAGCGCGGGGGTTATTTCGTTATGGGAGAAAGGAAAAACCAATCCCAATTCCATTAAGGTCGAACAATTTAGAGCTTTAGCAAATTTAAAAGGCTGGACAGTAGAACGTTTAATTAATTATATTTATGGAAAAGAGACAGAGAACGAGAGCTTGGAATCTGTTTTTTCTAGAGTTAAAGGGTTGCCCCCGCTTCAAAAAATTCAATTAGCAAAAATGACTTTAGCATTAGGAGAAAAAGAATTAATCTCTCAATCTCTCGAAAAATTTTCTCAATTGTTAAAGGACTATATTAACCAAAATGAGCTATCTATTGAAGAAGCCTCAAAAAAAATGCGAATCAAGCCTATAGTGAGATTAGATTCGCTTTTAAAACAACAAGAATTGCCTACAAATATGGAGTTGCTCCGTCTTGCTTCTCTTCCCGATTTATTGAAAGAAAATGGGGAAAGATATAGTTATGACGATCTAAAACAACTAATTTATGGAAATCCTAGCGAAATTCACAACTAGAAACAGTTACCTTGCGATCGCCAAAAACAAAAACAATTTTTTTTGATAGAGAATTGTTGGCAATATAGCTAACATTATCGATAGCTTTATCAAAATCTTCTTGAGTTTGACAGATGATTTCGATTGTTTCTCTTTCTGCCAGGGAAGACGAGATCGCGCCATATTTTTGGATATCTTTGAGGTCGGGTATATTAGCCAAGAGACTAACAATTTCAAAAAAAGTAACTCTTTGTTCATTGCCATTTTTTCTGCAAAATGTAATAAAACTTTATGGTCAAATAAAAATAGTTTTTTTACTTCAATAATAGAAAATATTAGCCATAAATTAATTAACTATACTGAATGAATAAAGGAACGCTTTTAACTCCTTCGGAACGCAATAAGCTCATGCGATTTTCAAACTTTTTAAACCTCGATTCTTCCATCACGGGACATCCCATGCTTCCAGGGACATTAGCATCGAGATGGATGCCAAAATCGCCCCGCTTTCCGCCTTTATCTGTCGTAATAAGGTGAGGGTTGATTTTATAAAAATTCCCAGCAACTCCTTTGACATGAGGTAACGGAATAGGAGTCGTTTCAACAGTATAATTTTTTAATTCAGGACACCTATACTGTGGGGGGATCATCCCACCCTTTTGGTGAAAACCTTCTGCTTCCTGCTTGCTGGCAACAGAGCTAGTAGTCATCCAGATATCGATAGTCCCTTGGCTCAAGCAATTAAGGCTTAATCGCCCCCAATCTAAGCCCCGATCGCGGTCAAAATGCATCGAAAAGATTAAAAAATAGTTGCTTTGCATAATTAATTAACAATCTACGGGTTCTTTTTATATAAAGATTTAAAATTGAATTAAAAAAAATTATTTATCTTTTAGTTGTAGAGCAGACTTATTTCTGATTGCATCCCCAGAAATACTAATCTTTTTCTGAAAAATCACTTCTTAAAAAATTAGAATTGATAAAATTTTATAAAAAGCTAAGAACGCCACCGTCCCCGCCACCGCCAGCGCCACCGCCAAGACTGTATTTTATATTTCTGAAATGAATAAGAATTCCGAAAAAAGTAATCTTATGCCTATAACTATCAGGATATCAAAAGAAGAAAAAGCAATGGTCAAAACAATAAAAGAAGTTGAAGGGTTTAAGAGTCAAGCAGCAGTTTTTCGGTTTTTATTAAGACAAAGATATGAGCTTAGGTATAAACACGTAGGAGGCGAAGAAAAAGCTTAAAATGTTTACCTTAAATTTTTCTACCCTACAAAAGCAAGCTTCCCTATTTGCTGCCAGTTCTCCAGAGCAGTTAGGAACTGTAACTACTTTAAGACAACAGCTACCTTCAGAGAATCTTACAACTCAAGTCAATTTGCCTCTTCCTGCTTTCTTGCGACGGTGGAACGTAACAGGAGCGATAGCAATATCAAGACAATTTCAATCAATTCCTAGAACTAGTGCCATATTCTATGCTTGTGCTGAAGATGAATGTGCCATCAGGCTGGCTTTGCCCAATGGCAAGAAAGTTAATTTGTTTGGAATGGCTTTCCGTATCACTAGTTTTAATAGTTCCCCTATACAAGCTGAAAGCGAACAAATAAAGATTGAATTGCAACTATCGGGAATTCACGACTCTTATGGTGAACCATCTCGTAACCCCTTAGACTTGCCTATACGATTAAAAGGAAAAGATTGCGACCGATGGGGATGGATTTTATGTTCTGAATTTGCCAAAGAAGTAGGAGTTAAATATCAAGGGAAACCGATTTACATTTACGTTCCGAAAAATACTTCAGCTTTAGCTACTACTACTATTAGGCAATTACTCAATCGGGCGATCGTGAATGGTCAATTCATTTACTATTCTCATCCTGAACGAATTGAAGCTAAAGACTGGGGCAAAACTAAAAAGCATATTTTCGACTTAAATTCTTACTACACTATAGAATCTCAAGTCTTCTCAGGAAACGGCTATTTGCTGCCAGAATATAAAGTTCAGTTAGCCAAAGAATATCGCAACACCGAACTTAATCTTGCCAGTATTGAAGAACTAGAAGAAGAAAACAAACCAAAGATAACTAAGCGATGGGAATTTGAGAACGCTAAAAGCCTAGTTGACTGCCAAACTCCAGCCCAACCTCTATCAGTAGGGGAAAGCATTTATATTCTTAAAAACCCGACAACAGATATTCTTCGCGACCCTACTATTGCTTTCGATACGGGCGGCTTCACCAAAACAGCCCACGAAATAACCGAAGAAAATGGAGTGGAAACCGCTCGCACCACTAAAACTTGGGGTTGGATTGCTAACAGCCTGGAAAATTATTCGGCAATTAAAAAGGATGCTACTGTTAATGCCGACCAAAATTACAGTAGATCTATTGGACTGAGTGAAAATTACCGATTGATTTTTACGCCTTATAAAACTTTTAATTTTATTTCTGGTTTTTGGCGGCAAGTTTCGGAAAGTCGGACTATTCGCAAATACAATTCAGAAGGGTATTTAACTGAAGAAATAACCACAGGAAAAAAACTATTTCGCCTTAAACAAGATAATTCTAGTTTAGAAGGCATTGGAACTCTAATTCAAGCTCTAGAAACAGAATTAGCAGCAACCAAGACAGAAGATGTAGAAGAAAAAAATCTATTAGAAAAGCGTGCGTCCGCTCTTCGGAAGTTGGCTAATTCCTATCGATTTACTGAAACTGAACCTATCTACAAAAAGACTACTTATGTGTTGCATCCTTTAAGTCGTTACTTTTCCGACATTACAAAACCTTGGGATAAGTGCGACTGGATTGAGCCGAAATTTGCCCATCATACTTTAACTACAGAAACCAGACGGATTGTCACCGAAAATCCAGGTTCAACAGAAGAGTTTCCCCTACTCCCTATCTCCAATGGCAAGGAATTCAGAGAGGAACAAAAAATAACTATTACCTCTCGCAAAAAGCCTGGGCGGTTTGCAACCATTCGACTGCTGCAAAATGCAGAGGGAGAAAACTTAGAACAGAAACTAAAAATAGCCAGCACCGCAGAAGCGATCGGAAGACCGTCTATCCATCAGAGAAAGGAAATAATTGAACCTTTACCGCCTGTTCCCGACAATACTAATTCAGTTTTTCTATCCCAAAAGAAACAAAGTGAAAAAAATAAGCAATACAAATATCTTTTAAATTCTCCTGGCAGTGATCCCGACGGCAATACTCCCAATGATTCTCTTTCTTTTCCCGACGTTTACGACTTAGATTTAGCTGAAAAGATTGCTGCTGTAAAATTATCTATTGATAATACGACTCAAGCTGAAATCTTAACCATTAAAACTCTTTACAATCCCTACTACCAAGAAGGCGATCGCCTAGATTTTAATGGGCAAGAATATGTCATTTTAGGGATAAATTATTCTCTGGCAATCGAAGGGGAAAAGACCTGTTTAAAATGTGATGATTACACTCTCACTCTTGGTCGTCTCATTCAACCTCAAATAACCGTAACTAAAATAAAAAACGCTCCTACAGAAATTCTAAGCACCAATAAAGTATCGGGATTGTACGCTGTTGATGGGAACGTAAATCAACTTAAATCTATCTACAATCATCTCTCTCCTAGTGCTGTCGAAGCAGCTATTAAATTAGGAGTTTTTGACGATCTTATCGACCTAGCTGGATTGGGAATAGTTGGGCAAGAAGATTTTAACGAAGTTGACGGGATAGAAAATTTGCTAGAAGCAGGATTTGGTGGGGGAACTAGTGGAGGATTCGGCGGTGAGGGCGGAGGAGGGCTTGACTTAGGCTCATTCGGGACTAATGTCAACGCACCAGAAGCAGGAACAACTAAAGATCTCAGAACTAAAACCCCAATTGATAAGTTTGCCGATCTGATTGTTCGCTCTGATTTATTACAAGATTTTAATACCCAGCTTGAAAATGCCTTGGGAAAAGAATTGATTGAAGAAGGAAATCTTTTGGCTGCTTCTTCTTCCCAAAGTGGGGGCGGAGGTGGGGGCGGGGAGCTTTCAGCAGGAGGAAGTATGTTTTCTGCTCCCGCGCCTAACATAACTCTATTGGGCGGGGACGGGTTTCTATCTAACTTGCTTAATGGATTATTCGGAACTCTCGATCTTATGCTACAGCTACTCAATAAAGAACTACCTGGCGGGGGCGGGGCTGGTGGTGCTGGTGGTGCTGGTGGTGCTGGAGG
>JASJEK010000356.1 GCA_030064915.1 Xenococcaceae cyanobacterium MO_234.B1 | reverse complement strand
TTGCGATCGCAGTTATGGTGGGGTTAGGGACAGGTTTGGCATTCTCGTTGATTGGTCAGAGAGATACCTTAATCAATCAAGCGAAGGCATCTCAAAAATCCGCACAAGTTAATTTACGCTCATACCAATCATTAGATGGAATGGTTGATAGTTTACAAGCAGCTAAAGCTTTACAAGATCCATTGGTTCAGAATCCGTTGTTACAGCTATTTGGTTCCACTAAGAGACTTCAAGAACTTCAAGATAAGATCGAAGGCACTCTGCAATGGGCAGTCTATCGAGTTAAAGAGACTAACCGCATGACAGGAGATAGCAGTATTATCGTCAGGAGTATTGTTAGTCCTATTTCGGCTACCAACTTAAGGCGGGACAAAACTAGAAAAAAATCCCACAGGTGGGGGGGGGTAAGTTCGCGATTAATAGTCGCGAACTTTATTCAAGGTTTACCGGTTACTTTTGGGTGTTTTCTCTTCTTCATCTGAATATAAATCCAACCAACTTTCTTTGAGAGAGTCAATTGCTTTTTGTAACTCATCAACTTGTACTCTTCTGACTACTTGTATAACAGCATCGACATGAGCAGCACTCCCGGCAGCACCGAGATGTTTATATCGAGAAGACTTACCTGGGCTCGAAGCGGTGGGGAAAATGGGAGTGGAAGCTTGTAACTTATAGTACCAGTAAGCTTTCCGTTGACCTCTAGCTTGGTAACGAGCCACATAACATCCATCAGGGGCTAGTTCTCCCTCCTGTTTGAGTTGACGAATTCTCTCTTCTAAAGTAGCGATGGCCTCTTGTAATCGTTCGGCTCTTTGGAGTTTGTCGAGTTGTTGCTCACTTTTGGATTTAGGAGACATGGGTTGAAAAGTTAGGCAGTTGATAAGTATAATTCTAGTATTGTTCGCGATCAATTATCGCGAACATATTTCCCCTCTTCCTAACCATGAATCTCCGACAGCGTTGCCAACAAGTTTACCAAGCTACTCGCCAATTGGGAATCCAGTCAGTGAGGGGGATCTCCCGAGCCAAAAACCTATCTAAAAGTAGTGTACATCGCCTACTTCAAACAATTAAGCATCGTCGCAAGTATCCAGAATCTGACTTTTGGGAAACTGAGGCAGGATATCAATGGCTAAGGTTATTGGTTTTTGCTACTATCTACATCTTTGGCATCAAACAGGGGGAAAGGTTGCTGAGGCTCTGTCGGAGTTTTTCCATCTCCTTCGTTTGAGGCAACAGATTGGGATTTCCCCAACTGCTCTACGCCGATTGGAAGCACAGATGCGCTCAATGATTCTGACCTACCAGCAGGAGCAGCATCAACAACTCCAATTAAACCCTCCCCAGCTTGAGCTCATAGCCGGGGCCGATGAAACTTTTTTTCCAGGATTTCCAGGAATTGTCCTAATTTTAATGGATTTAGTTTCTGGTTACATTGTCTTAGAGAAGAAAACTTCTGACCGGAAATACCAGACCTGGTTTGACCAAGTCCAGGCAGCCTTAACTCAAATCGGACAGAGAGGGGCAATTAAGTCCTTAGTCAGTGACCGAGCCAAGGCTTTAGTCCAATTAGCCATCCAAGGTCTGGGCTGTGAGAGTTTCCCCGATTTGTTTCATGCCATGCGTTGTCTTTCTCGCAGTATTGGCAGCAGGTTAGGAGGTCAATTAGCCCGCACGAAGAGACAGTTACAAAAAGCGCAAAGGGAAATAACTTCCCTTCACCTAGCCAGAAAACCTATTTCTAGGAAACTGAGCCAGCGCTTCAGTTGGCTACAACAGCAATACCAGTTTCTGGAGATGGGAGTTGATACTTACCGCTCCTGTCTACATCAAATTTCTGCCACTGTTCATCCCTTTGCCATTGATGGCAGTAGCTTTCAGACTGGGGGCAATGTAGCCCAGACCCTCAGAGAAATTCTGCCCACTTTAGCCGCTTTAGGTCAAACTTATCAGCTTTCTAAGATAGAGAAAGCCTTAGACCAATTCACCTGTCAAATCTTAGGAATAGCGGCGGGGATTAATTTATGGTGGCAAGGGGTTGAGCAAAGTCTGGTTTGGGAACAAGTGGATGCACTCACTCAGAACTGGTTACTGACATGTCTCCTCCCAGAGGTTTATTGGTTTTCCCAAGTATCAAAGACCAAGAATCCAGCTTTACGAGAAATCTATCAAAAAGCCTATGAACAATCTCACCAACAACTACTCAGGAGTGAGTTGACTCTTACTCTCAAAAAGGTAGAGCTTAACCAATGGCGACACTGGGCCACTTTGATGGTAGCTAGGTTCCAGAGAACCACCTCAGCTATTGAGGGACGTAATGGTTATTTGTCTCGCCTTCATCACAGTGGTCGAGGTCTTTCAGAGACTGACTTACAGGTACTAAGTGTTATTCATAATTTTGACCTCCAACGAGCCGATGGCTCCACCGCAGCCCAACGCTTCTTTGGCCGGACTTTTCCCCCACTTTTTTCTTGGTTAATGGCACAAATGGGAGATTTACCCGCTTCTAGAAAGTCCAGAAAATTCCTAGAGGTTACCGCTTCGGTTGCCTAAACCAAACTTCCTCGCTAAAAGAAAGAAATATTAATCAGTAAAAGAAGCTGTTTCACAGAATGAGGTTCGATAGTCCTCAAGTATCTAAATGGGTATTAGTTCTCGTCAGCATATCGAGAACATAATCTCAACTCTCTCTCTCATTCTTCTCTTTTCTCTTGTCCCGCCTTAAGTTGGTAGCCCTATTTCTAATAATCCTAATGAACAAATTATTGCTAGTGCTGGAGAGAATGGCAAGATTCAACTCTGGAATTTAGAAGGAAAATTATTAAAAACATGGAAAGAGGGTAGTAAACGAGTCAGGAATGTTGATTTTAGTCCAGATAAACAATTATTAGTAAGTTCTGGAGAAGATGGAAGAGTTCGTATTTGGAACTTGGAAGGAACACAATTAAAAAAATTTAAAGCTCACGAGGGTTATGTACGCTATGTCAGTTTTAGCTCAGATGGCAAGAAACTAGCAACTGTTGGAGGAGAAGATGGTCAGATGTTTTTGTGGGATTTAAGAGGAAACAAATTAGCATTCGGGAAAGCCGATGGAAAATTTGCCAAAACTGTTGATTTTCATCCCGATAAACAGCTTATTGTTACTATTGGCATGGACAAAAAGGTCAAAATATGGAATCTAGAGAAGGCTAAAAAATTGGATAAACCAGAACTAAAACCAGAACCATTGCCAAAACTAGAAGAATTTCCTGGTTGGGGGGCTTTTTTTAGTCCCGATGGAAAATATATCGCTGCTGCTGGGAATGAGGGCCATATCAGCGTTTGGAAATCTCAAAATCCGTTATGGAATTCTGACGCTCAGATAGGCGTAAAAAAATGGAAAGCTCATGAAGGTCGTGTCTGGAATATAGCTTTTAGCCCCGATAGTCAACAAATTGCCAGTGGGGGAGATGATGGAAGTGTAAGAATATGGAACTTACAAGGTCAGCAGTTAGCGAAATTTCAAGGACATATTGGCCCGGTACGGAGTGTTAGATTTACTGCTAATGGTCAACAGTTAGTTAGTTCGGGGGATGATGGTACTACTCGTTTATGGAATTTGCCAAGTCAGCCATTAGACGATCGACATTTAGATTCTTTTCAAGACAGTGAAGGAAAAATTGATAAGATTATTCTTAGTCCAAATGGTGAGTTACTGGCTCTTGCTAGTAGTGAGAAGGATGGCACAATTCAGGTAAGAGATATTAACAATAGGCAACCCATAGAAGAAAGGTTTGAAAAGCACCCTGTTCTCGATGTCAATGATTTAAGTTTTAGTTCCAATGGGGAACTATTAGCTAGTGCTGGGAAAGACGGTAAGATCAATGTTTGGAATCTAAAAACTGGGAAAATATTGAACACTTTTCAAGACCATGTTGGTTCAGTCTTGAAGATCGACTTCAGTTCAGATTCTAAACGATTAGTGAGTGCAGGAGAAGATAATACAATTCGTATCTGGGACGACGTGGACGAGAAAAATAAAGGAAGATATAGTTCGATTTTTCAACTTTATCAACAAGAAATTCCAAGTGTTAGGAAATATAGTAGTGTTGAATACCAAATTACAGCAGTAATATTTAGTCCCGATGACAGGAGAATTATAAGTAGTGATAATACTGGTTATATAAGGTTTTGGGATTTAGAACAAAATCAACAAACAGCAATTTGGCAAGCCCATCATAATGCTATCAATGCTCTTGATTTTTCATCAGATGGAGATTTCTTGGCTACTGTAAGTAAGGAAGGTACTGTAAAATGGCCAATTGAATCATTTGATGAATTAATAAAAAGAGGTTGTAACCAAATAGGTAATTTCTTACAAAATAAGACCAAAAATAATGTTGACGATAGCGATCGCAGTTTATGTGGCGACCTCGGCGTACCAGAACCCAAGCAGGTTGCATCCCAAAGTTCTACTACCTTTTCTCCAGATGGGCTTTTCCTTACTCCACAGGACTTTCGCCCAGCCCTACAGGCGATCGCCGAAGACTACTACACTAGGGGACGGGAGCAGGCTGACGAAAAACTTATTGCCAATTACACCCAAATTATTGAAAAACCCCATTCTGATAATGCTAACAAAACCAATGCTTACATTAATAGAGGGATTATTCACTTCAGGCAGCAAAAATACAATCGGGCTATTGATGATTACACTGAGGCGATCGCGATCGATGCTGACAATGCCGAGGCTTTCCTTAACAGAGGAATTGCCTACAACAGTCTGGGCAACTATAAACAGGCACTCGAAGATTACAACGAGGTTATCAAAAGAATTAATCCTAACAATGCCGAGGCTTACCTTAACAGAGGGATTGCCTACTCCACTCAGGGTAAGCACGAATTGGCGCTCAAAGATTACAATCAGGCGATAGCACTTTTGGTGTCAGGAGTTTTTGGATGGCGATCGCTTGTCAGTTCCCCAAAAATAAGTACTGGCGATCAAGCTGATGAGAAAATCAGCTATCAACTATAACCATAGTAATGTTTTAGAATCTGGATAGAGGCAAAGTATTTTCCCTACTAGAGCGTCAAGATTGATTTGAGGGATGCTCTCCCTCTGCTCCCCCTGCTTGTCTCAACCCATCAATTCAAAGTTGACCGACCACTACAGTTCCTCCTGAGAACATTCAAGCAATGACTTCAAGTGCATACAAAAGCCGTGTCGAAGACATCGCGCCAAAAAACACAGTTCCTCCTCTAGAAAACGGCGACAGGCTTACTCAAGCCGAGTTTGAACGCCGTTATGATGCTATGCCACACCTGAAAAAAGCGGAATTAATCGAAGGAATTGTTTACATGGCATCGCCACTACGAATTACACAACATGGTAATCCCCATGCTCGGATCATCACTTGGTTGGGGACTTATTGGTCAGCTACTCCTGGGATTGAATTGGGGGATAATGCTACAGTACGCCTTGATGCAGATAATGAACCTCAACCAGATGCACTGCTGAGAATTGAAGTAGGAGGACAATCCAATATTAGCGAAGATGGCTACGTGGAAGGGGCGCCAGAGTTAATTGCTGAAATCGCTGCCAGTAGTGTTTCAATTGATGTACATGATAAACTCAAGGTTTACCGCCGTAACCAAGTACAAGAATATATCATTTGGCGCTTTCAAGACAGAGAACTAGATTGGTTTCGACTAACAGAAGGTAGGTATATTCCCCTTGATTCCAATTCACAAGGAATCATCAAAAGTGAAGTTTTTCCAGGATTATGGTTAGATCAAGAAGCCTTATTAGGGGGAAATTTAGCTAAAGTGATTGAGATAGTGCAGCAGGGATTAACAACAGTTGAGCATCAGAATTTTGTGAAGCAATTGTCTGATAGAAAAGAGACTCGTTCTTAACGTGAATACAATGGTAAAGTAGCACCTGCTGGAGTGCGATCGCAGGTTCAAGACTCTTGGTACATAAGTGCGATCGCGCACCTCAGTTTATCTGAAGCTGAATCCCCCATTTTTTCCTGTTAAATCTCTAACAAACTGATACTCTTTTCTAAGTTGAGTATTATAACAAGGCTAGGAACACCCTCTCCGTTTACGGAGATAGAATGAAAAGCCTACAGAACAAATACGGTATCGAACCGCTTTGTTCTGTAGGCTTTTCATTCTATCTCCGTAAACGGAGAGGGTGTTCCTAGCCTTGTTATAATACTCAACTTAGAAAAGAGTATCAGTTTGTTAGAGATTTAACAGGAAAAAA
>JASJEK010000355.1 GCA_030064915.1 Xenococcaceae cyanobacterium MO_234.B1 | reverse complement strand
TTAACCCAAGTTTTGGCACAAAAAACAGCATGACCAAAACCTTCTTGTTGTTCTTGAATCAAAAAAGTAATGCGCTGACCTAAATCTTGCAGATATTGGCTATATTCCTGATTTTCTGGGGACAGTTTGGCTAATAGTTCGGCTTTAGGTGGAGCTTGGAAAAATTCTTGAAAAATTCCCAGGTCGCTTTTTTGTACGACAATGCCAACTTCTTCAATTCCAGCAGCGATCGCTTCTTCCACTATTTTCAATATAATGGGTTTGGCTCGACCATCGCGATCGATAATTGGTAACAGTTCCTTTTTGACAACTTTGGTTGCAGGAAACATCCTAGTGCCAAAACCAGCAGCAGGAATTACTGCTTTCTTTACTTTTGATTGGGGAGAAATAGTTAGACTTAAAGCTTGCATTTCTGGAAAATCCCTGTGAATAATAGCGATCGCTCTTTCTTGACTCTCTCGATCTTTAGCGACTAATTGGGCTGTGCCATCTCCTTGAGAGCCTACCCCTTTACCGCCAAAAATAAAAGGCTGAAGGGCTGGATGGTTTAGTAACAGGTGGAGTTTTGGGGCGGTTAATTGGTCGGGACAAGCTGGAATCAGATGGCGATCAAATTCAGCTTGAACTTGAGTCATCAAAGTTCCGAGAAGTTGGGCATTTCCTTGCTTAACTACTGCCACCGCTTGCTGGGTAAATTGGGCGTTGATCCTACCGAGATATTGTTGAACATTTTGCTGAATTTGATTTCTAGGAAAAGGATAACAACTATTCAGGTTCCTCAGGATTTTTTGCGTGTTTTTACTCCCCCCTAAATCAACAATTACTAAAAATAACTTCTGCTTTACGCTTAACTCTTCCAGTTCTACCCAGTCACCATCAAAAGTCATTAAGATTGGTTTATTGCCAAAAGCACAAGCCTGATCCATTCGTCCACATTGACTAGGAGTAGTTCTTTCGCCCAGATAGGCAATTTCCATTTCTTCTCGAATGGTTAGCTGCAAGTTATAGAGACGATTAAAAGCCCGCGCCATCAGTACGCATATGGCTGCGCTGGAAGACAATCCCTTTTGGATGGGCAAATCGGTGAGATAGTTATCAACTTCCAGTCCCTCAACCCCATAATTAGTCAAAATTTGATAAGCTGTTCCTGCAACATAACTGGCAAACCCTCCTTTTTGGGCTTCATCTAAAAGCACAGTAGGGTTCATCGGCAATCTAATTGGTTCATACCTACTGCCATCGTTGAGGGTTGCCCGAAAAATCAAATCCTGGGAATGGTGTTTAACGTTGGCGTAAATCCCCTGATTTGTTCCCACGATTAGGGTATAACCCTTGGCAATTTTAGGATTGATAGTGCGATATGTTCCAGCCCAATCGCTATGTTCCCCAAACAGACAAAGGCGACCTGGTACAAAAATTCTCATAATATTTTGATTGGATTAAAGATTCCCAAATCCTCACTTGTTAAGGCAGAGAGAATAATTGAAAATTAAAAATTGAAAATGGAAAATTAAAGAATACCTAATTATCAACTATCAATTATCAATTAAAGATGTGTTCTCATTAACCAAAACCAGTGGTCGTCAACGAGAAATTTTAGAGATAGTTCTGAGTAATGGCTGGGACTATATGCGAGGTTTATTGTTAGGAGGTAAAGCAGATGAGCCTAAATTGCCTCCTCCTGCGATATTTCGCAAAATATTAATTGAATTAGGACCATTTTACGTCAAAATTGGTCAATTATTAAGTACACGCCCTGACCTGCTACCACCAGAATATATTACAACGTTAACCGCTCTGCAAGCTGGAGTTCCGCCGATTCCTTGGTCAGATGTGCAAACAGTTATTGCCCAACAACTTGATAAAGCGATCGCAGAAGTATTTACTAGTATAGAGCCAGACGCGATCGCAGCAGGTTCAATCGCCCAAGTTCATCGTGCTATTTTAGTGACTGGAGAAGAAGTCGCTCTTAAAGTGCAACGTCCAGGAATAGAGCGTATCATTGAGAAAGATATTATTCTCATCAAGGCGATCGCGGAATTAGCATCTTTGACAGAATTTGGACAAGATTATGAGATCAATGCCTTAGCAGAAGAATTTACCCAAGCTGTTAAAGCAGAATTAGATTTCACCAAAGAAGCCAGTTACACCGATACATTACGCAGTAATTTAGCAAAAAGTAGTTGGTTTGATCCCAAACAAATTGTTATTCCTAAAATATATTGGGAATTAACTAACCAAAAACTCTTAGTCATGCAATGGTTAGTCGGCGAACCGATCCTCAAGGCGGATATTCCCCTAACTTCCACCACAAAGCTCAATACTCAACAGATTACAACCTTACTATTTCGAGCTTTTTTTGAACAAATGTTTGTCGATGGCTTCTTCCATGCCGATCCCCATCCTGGGAATATTTTCTATTTAGAAGATGGTAGAGTTGCCCTTATCGATTGTGGTTCTATTGGTAGATTAGATCCGCGAACTCAAAAATTACTAACGGAAATGTTACTCGCGATCGTCGATATGGATGCTAGTCGCTGTTCTCAATTAACTCTAGAACTCTCAGAAAGCGAGAAAATTCCCAATTTGGCTCGTTTAGAAAATGACTACGAACTTATTTTACGTCGCTACTATAATCGCAGTCTTTCTCAAGTCAAATTTAGTGAAGTTTTCTACGAAATCTTACAAATTGCTCGTAACAATAAAGTAAAATTGCCTCGTAACACAGGGTTATTTGTTAAAACTTTAGCCAACCTTGAAGGAGTCGGTCGCGAACTAAATCCTGACCTAAATTTATTAAAAGAAATCAAACCTTTGATGACGGATATTTTTGGCCGTCAATTTATTGGTGATGCCCCCTTAGCTACTCTGTTAAGAACCTTACTAGATTTTAAATCTTTATCTTTACAATCTCCTCGTCAATTTGAATTACTATTAGATCGTTTTAGTTCCGAAACCTTGCAATGGAATGTCAAAGTATCACAAATTGATTCTCTGCGTCGCAGTCTTGATGATTCTGCCAACCGCCTATCTTTTAGTATTGTTGTTGGTTCTTTAATTATGGGAGCAGCAATTATTTCCACAGGTGCACAAACCCAACAATTGTCTTTAATTACTAATATTTTATTTGCTGCTGCTAGTTTTTTAGGGCTATGGTTAATTGTCAGTATTTTACGTTCTGGAAGACTTAAATAAGGAAGGAGGAGCGAGGTAAAAGAGACCTCTTGCATAAGTCCAATAAACTCGTAAGGATTCAGGTCAAAGCGATCGCTAATCAATCAAAAATCAATCTAATTGAACCAAGAGCTAATCAAGTTTCATTTAATCAACAAGAAAATAGAATTACTATTAACTTCGATAATGGAACTATATTTTCATTTTTCACTGATTCAATAGGAATAATTTCTAACTTACCAACAGAAGTATTGGCTACAGTAGAACTAACCCCATCAGGGAAAGGATTACGATGGGATGAACCAGATATAGATTTGAGTATTATTGGTTTAATAATGAAAGTATTTGGTAGTCAGCAACCAAGGAAAGAAATAACTAAGGTTAAAAATAAGTGAAGTAATTGTTTATGATATGGGTTCATTATACTTGAGAATTCCTGATGAAAAACATCAAAGACTTAAAGAATTAGCTAAGTCTAAAAATATTAGTGTTAATCAACTAATTGAAGAATTAACGACGATCGCATTGACTGAATATGATATCGAGACAAGATTTAAACTCAGAGCAAGTAAGGGTTCTACGGAACAAGCCTTAGAAGTTTTAGAAAAATTAAAACAGGATTTTGGTGATGAAAATTAAAATTATCTTGAGTTTTTAATTATTTTTAGATTTTGAATCTTTAGTTGAAGTTTTTCTAATTGTTGTCTTGCAAATTCTCTTACTTTTTCATCTGGATTGTTTTCAGCGTGATCGCCATGTGGAAATAGTTTCTTTCCCTTTCTTAGAAACAATCAACTATTTAACTCAAGTTGCGGTTTATAAACATTGGTCACAAGTTAAAGAGATTAGAAGGCAGATTATAACGGAATCGCGCTTTTGTCAATTCTGTAATGTTAAATTTAAGATTTACTTTACGAATCAGCTCTAAGAATTGAGGTATAAGTATTAACAATTGAGATATAAGTATTTAGTTGCCATGACCAAGCCTCAAATCACTGTCAGACTTTCTCCATCGCTTCCGATGGAACTCAACCAGTGCGTTGAGAGTGTACCGTTAAGTCAGAGGGTAGCTAAATTGGCAGTCCAAATGAAGGAATTGACTACTTTGGTCAAATTTGGTTCTGGTGTGAAGGAGGTGAGCTAGTGAAAATTGAAATCCAAGGACGAGATGCAGTATTAGCAACAAAAGAACTCTTGGCAATTGAAGGACTAGAAGGAAGTTATCAAATCCTTGAGGAAGTCGAACGGGGAGAAGTGAACACAACTCTAGTAACTATTGCCACAATTGTTGCGATTACGAGTGGAACGTTAACCATTGCAGAGAAGCTTTACCAGTGGAATCAAAAATATCAGAAGTCTTTACAAAACCCAGTTGGAGCAAGAATCGAGAAAGTTCTAATTGTCGCTCCTAATGGTAATCGGTTACTACTCAAAGATGCGACGGTAAAGCAGATTCATGAGGTTCTGGGGGATTAGTAGAGTAGAAATGAAAATCCTCCACATTAGTTTGACACAGCAGGGCAATGATTATGCTTCTTTGCGCTATTTTTGGGACAATCCTAATAATTACAATGAACATAGATTGCCTCTATCTGAAATCAAAGGCTTAAGTGATAGAGCAGAAACCGACTACTACACTTATAGTCCAGTCGATTTTGCTAAAACTGGACAAGCACTCTACAACTGGTTAGACAATAGCGATCGCGTCTTGGCTAATGCCCTAAAAGAGCCTCATTCTGAAGGTTTGATCATTGCAATTTCTACAGATAAAGGACTAGCTCATTTGCCTTGGGAATTACTACACGACGGAAAGTGCTTCTTGGTAGAGAAAAGACCCCCAATCATTCCCATACGGTGATACGGTGGGTGTCCAATGGTAAACCTATTGAGATTGTTAACTCTCCACAAAATCGTCCTCTTAATATACTGTTTATGGCTACCTCTCCGCTAGGAGTTGAACCAGTATTAGATTATGAAGCAGAAGAAGGGCAAATTTTAGAAGCAACCAAGCGTACCCCTGTAAATTTAAGAGTAGAAGAAAGTGGTTATTTGGAAGAATTGGGCTATGTAGTGCAAGAATATCGTGAATCTGAAGGAATCAATCTTGATGTCTTTCACTTAACAGGTCATGCAACTCATCATAATAGAAAACCTTGTTTTCTTACAGAAGACGAATATGGTAACCGAGTTTATAGCAGTACAGCCGAAATTTACGACGCACTGAAATCCCCCTTACCACCTTTAATTTTTCTCTCAGGTTGTCGTACAGGTTTTTCCTCTGATGATGCAGTCCCATCGATGGCAGAAGAATTATTGAACATGGGGGCAACTGGGGTACTAGGTTGGGGCGAGAAAGTGAAAGATACTGATGGTACTACTGCTGCTAGTCAATTGTATGGGGAATTGTCTCAGGGTAGAACAATCACACAAGCTCTATCTTCCACCTACCAAGCCTTGATTCGGCAACAAGCAAAGGATTGGCATAAATTAAGGTTTTATGTCAAAAATAGTTTACCCCAAGGGTTAGTCACTTCTTTAAGAACCAGAGGACGGAAAAAGCTAACCAAACCAAACCCTATTTTAGAGTTCAGGGATGATGAAAATCGTTTAAGAGTAGCTAGTAGAGAAGAGTTTGTTGGTCGTCGTCGGCAATTACAAAACTGTTTACGGACTCTCAAGACAGATGATGAAAAAGTGGGGGTATTACTTCACGGAATGGGAGGATGGGGGAAAAGTAGCATTGCCTCTCGACTCTGGGATAGATTACCTGAATATGAAAAGATTCTCTGGTGGCGAGAAATTAATGAATCCTATTTAATCAGGAAATTAAAGAGTAAATTAATAGGTTCTCAAACAAGAAAACTTATTGCTGATTTAGAAGATAATCAGCTTGAACTAAAATACCGATTAACTGATCTATTCAATCAATTAGCTAAACTAGGAGAAAAACCATTTCTCTTTATTTTGGATGATTTTGAATGGAATCTCGAACCCCGTGAAGGTCGATACATCCTTAAGACTGAAGTTGCCCCAATTTTAGAAGCATTAGTCGAGGCAATCCAAGAAACGGGAACTGA
>JASJEK010000354.1 GCA_030064915.1 Xenococcaceae cyanobacterium MO_234.B1 | reverse complement strand
AGAGGCGATCGCGCTCATCCTTCTAGTAAAGGTAAAATATGTGTTAAAGGTGGTACTATTGCGGAATCTTTAGATAAAGACCGCCTCAAATATCCTATGATGCGAGACTCTCTAGACCAGCCTTTTAAGAGAGTAAGTTGGGATGAAGCTTTAAACAAAATCGTCACCCGTATTCAAGAAGTTAAAGCTACTCAGGGTGCAGATGCTATTTGTATGTATGGTTCGGGTCAGTTTCAAACCGAAGACTACTACATTGCTCAAAAATTACTCAAAGGTTGCTTAGGCACAAATAATTTTGATGCCAATTCCCGTCTCTGTATGTCCTCAGCCGTAGCAGGATATATTCAAAGTTTTGGCTCTGATGGACCTCCAGCTTGTTACGATGACTTAGAGTTAACAGATTGTGCCTTTTTAATTGGGACAAATACCGCCGAATGTCACCCAATTGTGTTTAATCGCTTGCGACAGTACCACAAAAAGAATCGCAAAGTAAAAATGATTGTGGTTGACCCTAGAAAAACTCAAACAGCAGCAGCAGCAGATTTACACTTAGCTATTAAACCAGGAACAGATATTGATTTACTTAATGGTATTGCTTATCTATTAATGAAATGGGGAGAATTAGATGCCCTATTTATTGATGAATGTACTCAAGGTTTCACCCAGTACGCCCAAGTCATCCAGCACTATCCCCCAGAAATAGTAGCTCGTAGATGTGGCATTAGAATCGATCATTTAGAGGAAGCTGCTCGCTATTGGGCAGAATCAGAAAGAGTACTTTCTCTGTGGTCGATGGGTGTTAACCAGTCTTCTGAAGGGACAGCAAAAGTCCGCACTATTATTAACCTGCACCTGATGACTGGGACTATTGGCAAACCAGGGTCGGGGCCTTTTTCCTTAACAGGACAACCCAATGCTATGGGAGGAAGAGAGGCAGGAGGCTTATGTCATATTCTTCCTGGTTATCGTGTGGTAAAAAATCCCCAACATCGAGCAGAAGTAGAACAGTTATGGCAGATGCCAGCAGGGAGCATTTCCCCAACCCCAGGGAAAGACGCTTGGGCAATGATCACAGGATTGGAAACAGGAGACGTAGGACTATTATGGGTGGCTGCAACCAATCCCGCAGTAAGTATGCCTGACCTGGAACGGACTAAAAAAGCTCTACTAAAATCTCCTTTTACTATTTGCCAGGATGCTTACTATCCGACAGAAACTGCTGCTTATGCCCATTTACTACTGCCAGCAGCCCAATGGAGTGAAAAAACAGGAATTATGACCAATTCTGAGCGAGTAGTAACTCTCTGTCCCCAATTTCGCAATCCCCCTGGAGAAGCTAGACCAGATTGGGAAATCTTTGCCGAAGTAGGTCGCCGTTTAGGATTTACCAAAGAATTTGATTTTGCTAACTCCGCAGCCGTTTATAACGAATTTGTCCAACTTACCAAGGACCGCCCTTGTGATGTCAGTGGCTTGACTCATGGCAGATTACGACAACAAGGTCCCATTCAATGGCCCTGTCCCTTAGAAGAAATAGAAGCAATTTCTACAACCTCCCTGGAGTGTAATACCCAAGGCAACACTAGTCAGAATAAACAGGAAAACCCAGAATCAGGATTATTTTCCGCTCTATTTAGAACTAAAGAAGAAACACCAGTCGCAAAAAGACTTTATACTGATGGCACTTTTAACACTCCCGATGGGCGAGCCAAATTTGCAGCTTTCCACGCTAAAGGTTTAGCTGAACCCCCCAATAATGAATATCCTTTTGTTTTAACTGTGGGTCGTCTCTACGAACATTGGCACACAATGACGAGGACAGGAAGAATTGAAAAAATCATGAAAAAACAGCCCTTACCCTTCCTGGAAATTCATCCTAGAGATGGGGAAAAATTAGCTATAGAAGAAGGTGTGATGGTAGAAGTGCGATCGCGCCGTGGGATGGGTCGTTTTGCCGCTAGAATCACTAAAGCGATCGCACCAGGGACAGTTTTTGTTCCCATGCACTGGGGCGCATTATGGGCAGAAGATACAGAAGCTAATATGTTGACTCATCCAGAAGCTTGTCCTATTTCTCTCCAACCAGAACTAAAAGCCTGTGCTGTCCAATTAATTCCTGTTAGCAATCAACAGCTTTCTGATACAAAAACTAACCAGGAACAATTAGTTAACATCTAGACAAATCTATCTAGAGCTCATTTACTATGCAATATGCGCCCTCAACACAGAACGAGGAGCGCGGCGCACCCGACATTTGATGGTTTCTTTACCCAAAAGCTGATGTGCTTCATAGCGATGACAGCCAGAAAAACCGTAATATTGTCCTTCCACTTCTAATACATCAATTGGCTCGTGTAAACCTTCTTTAGCAATTGAGCGAGCTAATCTGTCAACTTTAGCCCGATCTGTTTGTCTTGGTAAAGGTCGATGAATTTGGTGGAGGGGAATTTCTTTAATCTGCATAGTTTAAGAGGCTAACAATCGAAATAAATCATACTCGTTATGAGTTTATTTTAACTAAAAAAATACTTTATTCATTGCTAAAGTCAAGTGAAATCAAGAACTACCGAGATTTATCAGAATGAGTATAAGAGGTCTAGTATAATTAGCAGTGTTTGATTTACAGATAATTCTGGGAACTATAGACAGTATAAACCCTGAGCAATAGTAGATAGTCTGTAAATAATAACTATGAATCCTATTAGAGTATTGACAATCGCTAAAAACGGTTTTCAAGAAGTTATCCGCGATCGCATTCTTTACTTTATTGGCTTCTTTTCCCTAATTCTAATTCTGGCACAGAGAATCATTCCTGAAATTGCTGCTGGAACTGATGAAAAAATCTTATTAGATTTTGGTATTGCTGCGATTGAAATTTTGACGGTGGTAATTGCTATTTTTGTGGGTACAGCGTTGATTAATAAGGAGATCGAAAAACGTACTCTCTTGATGCTAATTCCAAAACCTATTAGTAAAGCTGAATTGATTGTAGGGAAGCATTTAGGGTTATTAGCAGTTTTAACCGTAACCATTACGATTATGATGGCAATTTACCTGGGAATGCTGAGTTTTTCAGGTATTAACTATCCTTTGTTTCCTCTGATTCTGACTGCTCTGTATCTTCTAATTCAATTAGCTTTAATCATTGCTGTAACAATTTTATTTGGTGTTTTTACCAGTTCTATTTTGGCAACATTACTTAGCTTTGGTGTATATCTCATGGGTCATTTTAGTCAAGACTTGTTAGAATTGGGAGAATTAAGCAAAAATGCAAGTATAGAACGCCTAACAACTGGTCTTTACCTAGTTTTACCTGATTTATCCCAATTTAATCTCAAAAATGAAGCGGTTTATGGTTTGTTACCCAATCAAGGAGATTTGATTGCTCATGCTCTCTATGGATTTTTATATACAATTCTACTTTTGGTAATTTCTATTACCGTTTTTTCCCAAAAAGAATTTTAAATCAACTACGAAAGAACAGCCATAAGTGCATCTAAGCCATTTAGCTACTTGTATTATTAAAATAAACTTGTATTATTAAAATAAATTTAATGAAAGGTTTACTTAAAGTTAACAAATGTAAACCTCTTAAATAGATACTATAAACAATAGATACTATAAACAGAAGTATCTTTATATGAGATATTTGATTAAAGATAGGTTTACCTATATTGATTTATGTTCAATGGCTCGGGCTCGGGGTTGACTCTCCATATTTCACAAAAACTAAGTATGACAAGTAATCTTAGTTTGCTTATTATCACAGATAATAGTAGCGAGATAAAAACAATTATTGAAACCCTAAAAGCAGCCAAGATCAATTTTACTCACGATAGTGCTGCTATTGGTGAATCTCGATTATTACTATTAGAAAAAGACTATGATGCAGTTATCTATAACTACACTGGACCGAAAGGTTATCCCATAGAATCTCCTATTGACAATCTAAGATGGTGGCATACTTTACCCATAACACTTCCTCTAGTTTTAGTCACAGACCCTTTAGGAGACGAAATAGCTGTAGAGTGTATTCAATATGGTATTGATGGGTATGTACTCCGTAATAAAATAGAACAGTTACCTCAAGTATTAGCAAAATCTTTAGCTAACTCATTATCCCTTAGACAAAATAAAAATTTTAAATGTATTAAACAGTTAAAAGCTTTAAACCAACAACTGCAACAAGAAAATAATCAACTCAAAGTCTTTAAAAATAAGATAGAAGACTATATATCCGATCTGATTCATGAGTTGCGTAATCCTATTGCAGCAATTTTAGGATTTACGAGAATGCTTCAAGATGAGCTATATGGCTCTTTGAATCCGAAACAAATGCAATATGTTTCTGCAACTTTCACCACAGGAGAACATCTTTTAGAGTTAGTCAATAATTATCTCGATCTAGCTAAAATTAATGCTAATCAAGAAGAATTGCAAATAGAAAGGTTACCAGTAGAAGATATTTGTCAAGCTGCTTTAGCGATGCTCAAAGGTAAGGCTCGAAAGAAAGGACTAGAATTAATTTTAGATATTGAAGAAAGTATTGATTTTTGTTATGCGGATCACCTAAGGCTCAAACAAGTTTTAGTTAACTTACTATCTAATGCTATTAAATTTACCAAAGAAGGTTCAGTAACTTTACAAGTAACAGCAACTCAGGATACCCTAAATTTTGCGGTAATTGATACAGGAATTGGTATTTCTGAAGCAGACTGTCAAAAATTATTTCAACCCTTCCAACAAATTCAAACTCTTTTGCATCGCAAGTATAAAGGTACAGGATTAGGGTTAGCTCTGTCGCGAAAACTAGTAGAACTTCACGGGGGAAAGATAGTTCTTACTTCCAAACTAGGAGAAGGTACTTGTTTTACGGTGTTTCTTCCTCATTATATTGATTCTACCAATCCAAAATCCGATTCCACTCCCACCAACAATCGCGATCGCCGTTAGCTTTCTGACTGCCTAAACCATTTATAACTTACAGAGTTATTTAGAAGGGATTAAAGCGATCGCTGAACCTCTGCTTTTCACGTCTTTTGTATAATTGATGACACGCCATAGGTCAACCCCTATTTACAAAAAAATATTTTATTTAAAATTACTTAATATCTGTTTACAATATACATAACGTTTTGAGTAAAAAGCGTTTTATGATTGCACCATAACTCACTCAACGGAGGAATATCTGTGTCATTTACTCTAGATTCAGCCCGTAACATATTTCCCAATACCTTATCTGCTGATGCCGTACCTGCGTTAACAGCCAGATTCAATCAACTGAGTGCTGAAGACCAACTGGCATGGATTTGGTTTGCCTATCTGGAAATGGGTAAAAGTATTACAGTTGCAGCTCCAGGGGCAGCTAATATGCAATTTGCCGAACTAACTCTTAATGAAATTAAGGCAATGAGCTTCCAAGAACAATCTCAGGTAATGTGCGATCTAGCCAACCGTGCTGACACACCAATTTGTCGCACCTATGCCACTTGGACTCCCAACATCAAGCTGGGTTTTTGGTATAAACTGGGAGAATGGATGGAACAGGGTATTGTAGCTCCCATTCCCGAAGGCTATAAGCTTTCGGCTAACGCTTCTGCCGTACTTCAAACACTCAGAGGATTAGATTCGGGCCAACAAATTACGGTACTACGCAATACTGTGGTTGATATGGGATTTGATCCTGCTAAAATGGGTAGCTTCAAGAGAGTTAGCGAACCCGTCGTTCCGCCGACAGAAATATCCCAGCGAACCAAAGTCACCATTGAAGGTGTTACCAGTCCTACAGTGTTGAATTACATGAATTTGTTAAATGCCAATGACTTTGACGAGCTAATAAAACTTTTTGCTCCTGATGGTGCGCTGCAACCTCCTTTCAGAGCACCAATTGTCGGTAAAGATGCGGTACTACGATTCTTCAAAGAAGAATGCCCTAATCTTAAATTAGCCCCAGAACGCGGCGTCTCTGAACCGGCTGAGGAGGGTTACACTCAGATCAAGGTGACAGGTAAAGTGCAAACTCCTTGGTTTGGTGCTGGTGTAGGGATGAATATGTCCTGGAGATTCTTGCTTAATCCCGAGAATAAAATTTTCTTTGTGGCGATCGATCTATTGGCATCTCCCAAAGAATTACTCAATCTAGCTCGTTAAGAACAACTTTTTCCCACCAATCAAAAAAATTGCCAATTGATTGCAACAA
>JASJEK010000353.1 GCA_030064915.1 Xenococcaceae cyanobacterium MO_234.B1 | reverse complement strand
GGATACATCAACAGGAACAATCTTTCTATTTCCCTCTAGAGAAAAAACCCGACTTTATTAGCTTCGATGTGGGTAACTATATTCTCAAGACAGTCAAGTTAGAGTATCCTGTTACCCAGTTAAAAAATCAACTCAAATACGATACTGACCCTGTATCTAGAATATACGCAGCCGAAGCATTAGGAAAAAAAGGTGGTTTAGAAGTTGTTAAAGCTTTATCTGCATCCCTAACAGAAGATAGTTTTTGGGGTGTCAGAGTAGAAGTTGCCAAAAATCTCGGTAAAATCCAACTCAACCAAGCAGAATCAGCTTTAGTAAAAGGTTTACAGGATAAAGATGCAAGAGTGCGTCGCGCTGTTATCGAAGCCTTGAATAATTTTAAAACAGTCTCTTCCTATGAAACTATCAAACAATGTTTAGAAAAAGGGGATGCTAGTTATTATACCGAAGCATCCGCAGCCCGATGTTTAGGAGGAATGGTATCAGGAAACCTGAAAGAGAAACAGGAAGCAACCCTTGCCACTTTACAAGATATCTTAAATACCCGCACTGGTTGGAATGAAACTGTCAGAAGTGGTGCTATAGGTGGTTTAAGTAAAATGACTACTTCTGCTACTGCTGTGGATATGATCATTCAATATACTAAACTAGGAACACCCCAAGCTTTACGGTTGGCTGCAATTCGCGCTTTAGGTGCAGTTTCTACTGGTCAAACTACAGAGAAAATAGAAGAGATTTTAGAACAATTAGACTCTTTATCTGGAGAAAGTTTCTTCTTAACTCAAGTCGCTGTTTCTACGGCTTTAGGACAAATGCAAACCCCCAAAGCTATTGGTATTTTACAAAATCTTGCTGCCCAATCGCCTGATGGAAGGGTTAAGAGAAGGGCGGAAGAAGCTATTAGTAAGGTAGAGAAAAATATTGGTAGCGATAAGGCTGTTAAGGAGTTAAGAGAGGAGGTGGATAAGTTAAAGAAGGATAATCAAGATTTGAAGAGTCGCTTGGAAACTTTGGAGGCTAAGAGTAAGTAATAATGTAGGGGGCGTTTTACTTTATTTGTTAATATGTCCCCTATGATTTTGGATAAATCTCACGCAGAGACGCAGACAGGGTAAGCTCATCTAATTTTGTATAAAATCAGTGTCGTTACCATTACTAATAACTAAGGATATATCATTTCAAGATATAGAATTCAACTTCTGCGAACTAAACCATTATGAAAGGTATCTGGCTAGAAGATAAGCAACTAGAGTTAAAAACTGATTTACCTATTCCTACCCCGCCATCGGGAGAAAGCTTGGTGCGAGTTGTACGGGCGGGGATTTGTAATACAGATTTAGAACTACTCCGAGGCTACTATCCCTATACAGGCATCCTTGGTCACGAATTCGTGGGCATTGTCGAGCAAGGACCAGATAACTTAATTAATAAGCGGGTAGTTGGCGAAATTAACGCAGTTTGTGGTCAATGTCGTTTCTGCCGTAGTGGAATCCCTACTCATTGTGAACAACGTACAGTCTTAGGTATTATTAACCGCAATGGTGCGTTAGCGGAATACTTAACCTTACCTGTAGCCAATTTACATCCCGTACCAGATAACATTACTACCGATGCTGCCACTTTTACCGAACCCCTGGCAGCAGCATTAGAAATTCAAGAACAAATTGCGATCGCGCCAGAGGCTCGAGTATTAGTTGTAGGAGATGGGAAACTGGGACAATTAGTGGCACAAACTTTGGCTTTAACTGGTTGCGATCTACTAGTAATTGGTCGTCATACCGAAAAGTTAGGGAAGTTAGAACCCAAAGGAATTAAAGTAGGTTTTGCCGATTTGGTAAAACCTAAGAGTTTCGATATAGCGGTTGAATGCACGGGAAATCCTGAAGGTTTTAATCTCGCTTTACAGGGTTTGCGTCCCAGAGGAACTCTAGTTTTAAAAAGCACTTATGCAGGTAAACTCACTTTAGATGCTTCTGCTTTAGTAGTGGATGAAATTACAGTTATTGGTTCTCGTTGTGGTCCTTTTGCTAAAGCTTTAGAGTTACTTGCTAAGGATAAAGTAGATGTCACTTCTTTGATTGAAACTACCTATCCCCTAGAACAAGGATTAGCTGCTTTTGATCGCGCTCAACAGCGAGGAGTATTAAAAGTATTATTAAATATGGATTAGTAGTAGATACCATACGGTAGGTTGGCAAAGCCCACGCTACGGGATCTTTTGCTTTTTTACTCAAAATAATTAACCGTTTAAGTACGTAAACAGTAAAATATAGATAAATCAACTTATTCATTATCCGTTACTAATTATCATGGATGCGATTACCTACACCCAAGCACGAAAAAACTTTACTTCAGTAATGAACCAAGTTTGTGATGATCATGCACCAATTATCATCACTCGCCAGTCAGAACGTCCTGTAGTAATGATGTCTCTCGAAGATTATAGTGCAATGGAAGAAACCATGTACTTACTAAAAAGCCCTGCTAATGCTCAACGTCTCTATAAAGCTTTGGAACAATTAAAAGAAGGCAAATATCAAAAGCGCGATCTCATCGAAGAATAAAGTCAACATATAAAGTCAACATGGATATCATGTTTTTGGAGGATGCTTGGCAAGATTATTCGTACTGGCAAAAAATAGATAAGAAAGTACTTAAACGAATTAACGAACTAATCAAAGATATCCAAAGATCGCCTTTTGAGGGTATTGGGAAACCAGAACCTTTAAAGTTTGATATGTCTGGTTTGTGGTCGCGCAGAATAAATCAAGAACATCGTCTTATTTATCAAGTCAAAGATGACCACATTATTATCGTTCAGTGTCGTTACCATTATTAATAACCGATATTTAAGTGATCGGATTATAGCCAAAGTATAGAGTGAAAGTTCGTTTGATTAATACGTGTGATCGCTGCATGGTACTACAACGTGGCACAACCTAAAACCTAGAAGGCTTAATCAAAGATTGAAAGGATAGTTGATGGCTTTAGATTCAAATTCTAATATCCATCCGACTTTTTCCGACTTAGTTACCTACTAAATTCCCGACTATAAACGACTGACAAGAAATAAGCTTTTTTATAGACTGCTGAGTATAACCAAACAAGAAGTATTAAACTACATCAGCAGAGGTTCTATAAGTTATGACTAATTATGTAATTGCTCAAGATTTAGCAGGAGAAGTTTGTTGTAAACCCACATTTTTTCAGATTAAAAATCGAGTTAATTATTTAGTCCAAGAATATCTGAATTTAGAATATTTAAGCGATCGCATAAAAGATTTACCCTTACAATTTATTAATCCCCAACCTCGTCCTTGGCAAACTATCGACTGGCAAAGTATAAATCAATCACAGATTATTGATCTAGATTTAGAAGTCTTTTTAGCCATAATTAAAGGTTCATTAGATACAGAAGCCCCCATTAGAGACTATACCCAAGCTAGCAGACAATATCTAGAGCCAATTCATCCTCAGATGGCACAATTTGTCGGAGGAAAAGTAGCAGAAGATAACACCATGATTGAGTTGGGTTTATGGGAAAAAGAAGAAAGACAACATACACCAGCTTTGAGTAAAATTTATCAGCAACTGACAGGAGAGAAAGTAATTATTCAAGGACGGACACCTAAAAGTTATCAACCTTCAGACAATCCGACTCTAGACTTATATCGTCACGGATTACATCGCATTGCTACAGAATACGGTGCAGTGTGTCTTTACCTCTGGCTGATTACTCGTACTACTGGCACAATACAACAAATATTAGCAGAACTGCTGCAAGATGAAATCAACCATCTAACTAAGTTTTGGGGTTTTGGAATGTGGCTATATCCCGATAGTCTGCGAAAAAAACTAAATTCTACTTCATCTAATAGTAATTCTGATCATTCAATAATTCGTTTAATAGCTACTTTTCGGCGCATGATGGAATTACTACAGTGGGAATCTTGGAAAATTAACCACAAAATTGAATTGATTTATACTTTTATCTGGGTCATGCAACAAATGATGCGTTGGAGTCGCACTTTGACACCAGAGTATTTGGCTACACTTTTTAGTTCTACATCCCTTTGTGGAAATGATACTATGGCATCTTAACACTATGGCATCTTAACGAAAAAATCCTGATTAACTATTTACAATAGCTTTCTTTTGTCTTATCTTTGCTACTGTTAACAACAAAACTCTATGACTGCACAATTAATATCAACGACATCAACACCAATCAATCTCGATCTAAAAAAGTTACCGCAACACGTAGCTATTATTATGGACGGGAATGGTCGTTGGGCAAAACAAAGAGGTTTACCGAGAATTGAGGGACATCGTAAGGGTGCAAATACTCTCAAGGAAATATTGCGGACTTGTAAAAATTGGGGAATTAAAACTTTAACAGCTTACGCTTTCTCTACGGAAAATTGGGGTCGTCCTCTAACAGAAGTTGGTTTTCTGATGGGTTTGTTTGAGAGATTGTTACGGCAAGAACTACAAGAGATGAAAGAAGAGGGAGTCCGTATTAGATTTATTGGGGATTTATCTCCCCTTCCGTCATCTTTACAACAAGAAATCCATTACTCTATGACAGAAACCCAACACAATCAGACGATAAATTTTAATGTGGCAATTAATTATGGTAGTCGGGGAGAAATAGTTAAAGCTTGTCGCCATATTGCGGAAAAAGTAGCCCAAGGAGAATTAGCCCCAGAATCAATAAATGAAGATTTGATCTCTCAGTATCTTTACACTTCTAGCAGTCCCGATCCTGATTTACTCATTCGTACCAGTGGAGAAATGCGGTTAAGTAACTTCTTACTCTGGCAAATGGCTTATACGGAGATATATGTAACAGATACTTTTTGGCCAGATTTTGATGTACAACAGTTTCACAAAGCCGTTGCCACCTATCAAAAACGCGATCGCAGATTTGGTAAAATAGTGTGAGTTCGGAGTTACTTTTCTAATCTTCTACTAGCTACAGACATAGAATAGCAACATAACCAATAGATAGCAGCGACGAAGATATATACTTCTCCATAGCGTCCCAGAAATTTGGGATTAGCCAGAATCTTTTGGGCAATACCTAGTAAGTCAACTAACCCGACAATGGCTAAAAGAGAAGTATCTTTGAATAAACTAATAAACTGTCCCACAATACTAGGGATAACTGCTTTTAGTGCTTGGGGTAAGATGATAAAAGTCAGGCTCAAGATAGGGTTAAGTCCTAAGGCTTTCGCTGCTTCTGTTTGACCACGGGGAATTGACTGTAATCCACCACGGACATTTTCTGCTAGATATGCTGAACTAAAAATCGTAAATCCTGCGATCGCTCGTACTACCCTATCTGGTCTTATATCTGCTGGTAGCACTAAAGGTAACATGACCTGTGCCATAAATAAAATACCAATTAGGGGTAAACCACGAATAATTTCGATATAAGTAATAGATAACCAACGAATTACAGGTAACTTACTCTGTCTGCCTAAAGCAAGTAACACACCAAAGGGAAAGCAAAGACAAATACTAACTACAGCAATTAAAATTGTGAGAATAAATCCGCTAAGATTGTCTATTTTGACTGATTTTACCCCTAATAACAACCAAAGATTCAGAAAAAAAGCACCTAGCCAGAACAGAGGTAGCCAGGATATGATATTAGGCATTTTACTGCCAATTTGTTTACCAGCAACTGCCCCAACAATTAGCAAAATCAGCATTCCCAGAAGGATAATACTCGATTGAATTCCTGCTGGGATGGCGACACTGACACAAGTAACAGCTAGTACCCCTAAAACAATTAAAATGCGAGGACTAAAAACAGAAGCTGTAGCATGAGCCAAGATTCCCCAAGATAAACCCCCTAAAGCTACAATAATCCCCAAAGTTGCCCAAGTGCGCCAGAGGAATTTAACGGGATAAAGTCCAGCAAAAAAGAGACGTAAGTTAGCACCTAATACTTCCCATTGTGCTTCGGTAAATGCCCAGTGAAGCAATCCTGATGTAATCCAATAGAGAAATAAAATACTGAGTATAGTTAGTATCCAATTATACCAAGTACTAAACAGATTTTTTTGCAGCCAGGCGATCGCATTTATTGGATTCGTTGGCGGTGATAGCTGGTTACTGTCAGTCATAGTTTTGCTATTTAGTCAAGGTTGTTTTAGAAATATTATCTAACTGATTCTCACGGTAAATCTTTAAACCGTTC
>JASJEK010000352.1 GCA_030064915.1 Xenococcaceae cyanobacterium MO_234.B1 | reverse complement strand
GAAATTATATAACACCTAGTCAAATTTGTCAAATCAGGAATTCACTCTGAATTTAGTTACAAGTACAAGAACGATCGCTTAAAAAATCCAATTCAATCAAAATGCCCAATGGGTTCAATGAAGAGAGAAGTGCCAGATAACTTTAATATCCTCTGTTATTTCTGAGCGAATATAACCTTCTCGATATATCGAACGATTAGTCTGTTTCATTAGACAAATATCTAATTCGCGATCTCGCAGAGCCAGCGCAAGCTGATCGCCAATTAAATCGGGTGTGGCTAATAATCCTGCTTCCCAGCGTTGATAGCGTGTTTGATCGCCCAAGCGTGCATCGATTCTTTGGTTATAGTTATCGACGATATAGCGCACAATAAGCTTTTCTAATTCTCTTAAGGTAAGACAAGCATCTTTTTCGGCTTCTTTTGGGCGTTCTTTAACGTTAGAGCCAGTATATCCAGGGAGAGTAGAAAATAACTCAGTATTAAGAGTCCCAAAAGGACGTTCTACAACACCGCCTTCAGAGGGACGATTTCTGAGTTCACAAGTAAATCCCAACTGAACGCCAATTTGTCTTAAATGATTGGAACGAAAGTCTTTGCCACCATCGGTATAAAAATATTCTGGCTTACCGTATGTCCCCCAGTCGCAGTTTAGGCTATATTCTACGCTATAGTTTTTTGACAAAATAGCATGGCGTAAAGCTAAAGCCACTACTTGAGAACTGGGTGCATCAAAACCCAAACGTATCCCCATAATGCAACGGGAATAAGTATCTATAACGGTAGTCAGCCAAGGGCGATCGATAACATCTCCATACTTATCTACTAAAAGTAGATCTACTGGCGTATGGTCGCATTGCCAAACGTGATTGCTGTATTCCACATCAACATAATCCCCGTCACGAGTTTTGACGGATAAACTCGAACCTCGCCAACCTGTAGAACGAATTTTTTTCTTTTGCTCTTGAGCATCAATAATTGGCTGTAAAACGCGATAAACCGTTCGGTAATTGGGATATTTTTTATCGCCTAATTCTTTAGCTTTAACTTGAACTCTGATAGCAACTTGTTGACGAGACATTCGTTTGCTACCTTTATTACCTTCTCGATAAGTCTTGATAATAAAGTCTTGCCACTCTGGGGAAATGCGATGTTGACCTTTATCAGTTCTTTCTGTGGGTTTTAATCCTGCTATTCCGTCCTCTTCCCACTTTTTGACTAATCTTTGTACTGTTCTTTTCGATTTACCAAGCTTTTTAGCAGCTTTCTTGAGTTTTTTTGTGTACGTTTTGCGATCAGGCATAGCCTGGCACTGCGTGATCGCATGGTTCAATTAGACTCTCAATAATTTCCATCTTGAGTTTCATGTCATAGGAGAGTTCTGTCACGATCTTATGGCGTGCTGCCGAAGGCAGATCTCTATCGAGATCGCTTTTGTCGTTATCCATTATTCACAAATGTTAAATAAAAACATATTGTTATTATTTTAGCGGACAAAAATTTTGTCAATAGATTTATGAAAGAAGTGATACACTGCGTAACATAAAAAAAGCCCTCAATATAGAGAGCTATATCAGTTGAAACTTACTAAAACTTATTAAGAAGAATGATAAAGATTCCAATCCAATCACAACATGGAACATCATGATACTGAAGAACTAATTAAGATTCTGGCAAGTCAAGCAACTGTTGCTCCCATCGGTCCTCAAGCATTTTTTAGAAACTTAGTACTGCAAGCTAATTTACCCCAAAACTTTGTCATGGAAGTGATTGGGGTTTGGACAGGTAATCCAGATGTTGATGCTCGTAATTTAGTCTATTGGGCTGTAAACAAAGGTATTAATCCCCAAGATTCGCGATTTACAGTATTAGGAAGTATTTTAAAACCACTGCTGCAAAATGTAGGGTTGGATATTGCCAGTCTGATTATTGCTCTGATTATTAAATATCATTTATATCGAGATGCAGATTTACTCAAAAAACTGCCAGTATATTTTGAGGGATCTAACTTAGAAACATTAACTAAAACTTTTACTGAGCCAGTAGGACCAGATTTTAATTGGCGAGGTCCAAATGAAGAGAAAGCATTACAAGCTTTTTGGCAGCAGCGTCAAGTAACACAATTAGATGTTGGTAATATTCAGCGCGGTATCCAACAAGTTGTTTCCACTTGTCGCATAGAAATCCCCAATCCTAATTCTATGAGTAAAGAGCTAGTAGGAATTGGTACTGGATTTTTGATAGAGAAGAATTTGTTGCTCACTAACTATCATGTGTTAGCTCCTTATCCTGATTCAGATCCTAATGCTTACCTCAAAGATATTGTGTTGCACTTTGGTTATCTAACGTCTCCTCAAGGAGAACAGATGCAGGGACAAAAATTTAAACTGGCAGATAATCCTATTGTCAGTTCAAGCCCTGATGATGAATTGGATTATGCACTACTTAAAGTTGAAGACAGCATTTTAATGGCTGATGATTTGCAACCTGTCCAAGTCAATAATAAAAAACTACCTTCTGAGGGCACGGGAATTAACCTTTTACACCACCCTGGGGGTCAAACGATGAAAATTGCCTTGACTCCTAATGGGATTACTGGAATTTATAAGCAGGAGGGATTAATTCAATATCTTAGTGACACATCAGGAGGTTCAAGTGGTTGTCCATGTTTCAATGACGATTGGCAAGTAGTTGCCATACACCATGCTCAGAAATCGGGAACTTTTGGTATTTATTGTGAAGGAATTCTGCTTAGCAACATTCACGAACATATAGCCAAAAATAGTAATAAATTAACTTAAATAAAGGTATTTTTGAACAAATTGTTAATTTACCTTTGAGCCTAACTTTTGTCTCCTACGATTAATTTCAGAATATAAAGGCTAATTATTAGTAAAAATCAAGAGATTATGAGCCGTCGCATTGTCACGAAAAAGTTGGATACCACAACAGGTACTGAACTTGATACTTATTGGGATAGGGTTATTAAATATATTCCCTCAGATATTGTTGCAGCTTGGACAGTTGTTACGGCATTAATCAATACTGATCCAAAAGCACCACAAAATGCCTTACTCTGGATTTCTTTTGTTATTTTTATTCTGGTAACTGCTTTGTGGGTTTGGAAGCAAACCTCAGAACACAATAAACCTCCAGCAATTAGCCAAATTACTGTGTCAAGTTTTTCTTTTATCGTTTGGGTGTTTGCTTTGGGTGGTCCGTTTGCGACTTTGGAAGGTTTTTATCGACCTTTGTATGGTTCATTGGGATTAGTTGTTTACAGTTTGATTGCTGGTCTAATTGTGCCTAAAGAGTAGTTCTTGCTAATGTCTTAAAAAGTTTTTTTTATTTGTTATTAAAGAATTTTAATTAGCGATCGCCTAAAGATAAATATTGAAATATCAAGCTAAAAAAAGTATCCGAAGTAAATGGAACAGGATAATATTGTAAAATTAGTCGATATTTTAGCTAATCAAGCTGCTAACAGTCCAATAGGATCGAAAGCATATTTTAGAGATCTGGTTAAAAAAGCTGGGTCATCTGAAAAATGGAGAGAAGTTAGCGATATATGGACAGGTAATTCAGAAAGAGACGCTAGAGAATTAATCACTTGGTCGATAGATAAAACAACTCTAGACAGTCTACTATTTGCTCTACTTTCAAGTTTAGGAGTGGATGAGAACGCCAAGTTTGTTATTGAGCTAATTATTCGCTACAATCTCTGCCAAGATCTGGGAATACTTATTAAGTTTTTGAGTGATAATCTTGGCTTTCAAACAGTTTTTAATGAAGATAGCATTACTCTTTTAACTCAGTATATTCGTAAGTTCACCCAGGATGATATTAATACCAATAAGATTCCAGATGCATTAATTAAAAAATTAATTTTAATTTTGAGACAGTTAAATAATTTTGATTGGGTTGTACAATCATTTCTAGCTACTTTAGATAATTCCGTTCAAGTATCTTATGAAAATTCTCAAGAAATAGCTATCATAAAAAAAACTAATATTAATATTATATTTAGATGTTTCATCTTGTTTTATCTTTTACTAGAAAAGTATCCTTGTCAATCAGATCGGTTTCAAAGAATTATAGAATTTTGTACATTTTTACAGAATAAAAATCCAGACAATGATAATAGCTTGAAAGATTGGTTAAAAGAGATAAAAGAAAGTTCTGGATATCAAGCATCAAGGACAAGTGAATCGGCTTCGATAAAAAATAAGTTGCTAGAAGCTTACTTAATGGTTATTATTAGACCTGTTAAGCCTTTATCTCGTCGTAAATTTCGAGTCAATGGTTTTTTGAAAATTGACAAATATTTTGCCCAGTGGATTTATCCTAATTATGAATCAGGGGAATTAACACAACAAGATAACTTATTTACCCTTAAAGAGACAGAGGAATATGTCTCCCAATTAATTTATAAAACTGTCGATTTGGTTTTACCTCAAAAGACCAAACTTAAATTTAATGATTACTCAATTACTATCGAATTTTTCTTGCCTTGTAGTCACCTCTGTGAACAAGTGGATCGCTGGGTAATTGATTTAGGAGAAGAAATACCGATTGGCAGAGATTATAAAGTAGCAGTGCGTTCTTATGAGAGAATCGCCAGTCAAATTGGGGAAGGTAATGAAGTTAAACAATCATCTATTTATTGGGGTAGACTAGAGAGAAAATGGCAAGAAATTATACAAATTATTAAAGATGATTCTCTTGCTGAAGATATTCAACTAAAACAAGATAAATTTGAATGTTTTGTCCAAGAAGATTGTTTAAATATTCGAGACTTGGAATACAATCTCAACCAAAAAATAGGGCTTAAATTTGCTTTTGCTCCACCAAAATCTAAAAAAGAGAAAGAAAAATTATTCGGTGTATTTTTGAGAGCTGGTACACCAATCGCAATTTGGTTAAGAGAAAACCAAATACAAGGAATTAATTTGGAAACAGAAACTGATAAATGGATCAAGCGGAAGTATTTAGCTGACTTAAATTTATTATTAGCTGATATTAGAACAGAACGGGAAAAAGCCTACTTTGAAAAGTCTCTTGTAGGGAATTATCTGGTTATTTTTTGCGATGATCCTACTATAAGACCCACAAAACCTTTATCTATGTCCACTTCCCAACCCCTTTCTTTGACTTAGTAAATTTTAGCTGAGATGCAATTATGAATGATATGAATGATTGGAGAATTTTTGAAGGCAATCGCCAAAACCCCCATAATGCCATCAGGGAGAAGGACAAGAAGAAGAGAAAATTACCTGATCCTCCGAGGTGGAGACGCTTCAGTACCTTTTCGGAAGAATTGATCGGTAAAGATCAGGAATATTGGCAAAAACTCGATGATTTAGCTAAAAAAAGGGAAAGAGACCAAGAACGTGGACGCAAGTTTTTTATTCGGAGCAACTATGCTAAGACTGCTGGGAGTAGTTCTGCATCATATCAGCTTAATGAAGAAGATGAAGAACATCTCAAGGATTATGCTAAGGTCATCGATGCTGTCAATGCTGCTCTTTATTTACGCAGACCGTTATTAGTTACAGGAAGACCAGGCTCTGGCAAGACATCTCTTGCCTATGCCATTGCCTATCAACTTAAGTTAGCTCCAGTACTACTGTGGTCAATTACTGCCAGAACTACCCTTCAAGATGGACTGTATCAGTATGATGCGATCGCTAGACTGCAAGATGCTCAGTTACAGGAAAAGGAGCAAAAACCTAATACTAATGAACCCAATAAAAAACCTGCATACAAAGATATTGGACAATATATTCGTTTAGGACCAGTGGGGACTGCTTTTGTTCCATCCCAGTATCCTCGTGTCTTACTAATTGATGAGATTGACAAGAGTGATATTAACCTACCCAACGATTTACTTAATCTCTTTGAGGAAGGAGAATTTAATATTCCTGAATTAGTGCGCCTTTCCCGACAAGGAAATAAAAACCAAACAGTGGAATCAGCCGACGGATTAGATATTACCATTAACGAAGGAAAAGTTCAGTGTTGTGCCTTTCCTTTGGTAATTATGACCAGTAATGGGGAGCGAGATTTTCCGCCAGCATTTTTACGGCGATGTTTGCGGATTCGGATGCCAGATCCTGATGAAAACGACTTAAGGGAAATCGTCAAATCTCATTTGGATGATGAA
>JASJEK010000088.1 GCA_030064915.1 Xenococcaceae cyanobacterium MO_234.B1 | reverse complement strand
CAAAACCAATATCCTGATGTAGTTGATTCTCCGATTGAGTTGGCAGACTCTTTATGGCAAAGAGGAGAAATTCAACAAGCCCTCGATTTATACACAGAGGAGATTCAAAAAAATCCCAATTCTCAGGAGATTATGCTAAATTTAGCTAAATTGCTCCAACAACAACATAATATAAGTGAATCTTATAAAAAACTAGCAGAAGTCCTCAAAAAACAGGGAAAAATCGACCAAGCAGCAGAGTATTATCGCCAAACAATTGTCCTTAAGAGTCTGATTCATAAAACTACTAATAAAACTTTTCAAGCATCTAATTCCTACAATTTACAACATAGTTCATACCCCATAGATGATTTGTCAGATAATGCTTTTTCTTTTGTATCTTCTTTAGCATCTATTCCACAAATAGTCACTACTCAACAAAAAACTTTACCGAGTCAGATATTATCCGATAAATCTCATACTCCTTCTTTACCTTCTCAAGATGTAAACTCCAAAGGAAACACTAGCATTGCCTGGGAAACTGCCCAATTATACCTAGAACAAGCTTTAGATGGCTATGATAATTCTCAATGGCAAGAAGCAGCGAGTGCGTGCCAAAAAATCCTCGAAATTTTTCCGGAAATGGCGGAAGCTTACAAGATATTGGGAAATGCCCTACAAAGAATGGGGGATACAGGGAAAGCAATGGAATGTTATGCCAAAGGTCTAAAAATCCAGCCTGATTTAGCTGTTGTGTATGCTGGAATTGGAAACCTCTACTACCAACAGCAAAAATGGCTCAAAGCCAAAGAATATTATCAAAAAGCTACTATTATTAATCCTCGATATTCAAAAGCTTATCGCAATTTAGCAGAGGTTTGGCAGCAGTTGGGTCAGCCGATGAAAGCAGAATTTTGTAAGCAACGGGCTGCTAGTATAGAGTCGGAATTATCACCAAATTCCTTGCCATCGGCTCCTGAAGATAATTTACTTCCTGATTCGACTCAAACCTCACCCACAGTAGAAACTTGCTATAAGTTGGCGCAAAACTCGGCACAAAATCAGAAATGGCAAGAAGCAGCTTTTTACTATCGCAAGGCTTTAGAACTCAATAACACTTCCCTTAATTCTACAGCTAACAATGGGCTTACACTTAATTCTCCTAAGCTTCCGATAAACATTAGTGACAGCCAAAGCCAACTAGAAAGAGCCATCCAACGCTATCGCTATCAAGCACAAGTCAAACCCAGTTCGGCTAAAATCCAATTTACTTTGGGTAATTTATACGCCCAAAACCAACAATGGGAAGAAGCGATCGCCTCTTATCAGCAAGCAATTAAAATCGAACCCAGATATGGAAAAGTTTATCTAAATCTAGCAAAAGCTTTAGTGAAAGTTGGCAAAGAAGCAGAATCAGTAGAACAATTATATTTTGCCTATACCATCAAGCCAGAATTAGCAGATGCTGATAGTTTATTTAATTTAGGGAAGGCTCTCGTTAAAGAAGGCGATCGCCAAAGAGCCATTAATTGTTATTCCCTCGCCCTCGATCTCAAACCTGACTTTTTGACAGCTTATCATAAGCTAGCTGAAACCCTAATTCAACTGGGTCGGAGACAAGAAGCTATAGAATGTTACCGTAATGCGGTTAAGAATAATCCCCGGGATACAGATGCTTATTTCTTTTTAGGAGAACAACTGACTGCTATTCAGCAATGGGATAATGCAGTACAAGCTTATCGTCGAGTATTAGAGTTACAACCTAAATATCCCCAAGCATCTCATAAACTGAATCATGCTTTAGCGGAAAAATTAAAGTCAGAATTGGCAGACAGGCATTAATAATGTTCGATCTAAGTTATAAAGTTCCTATTCCCAATTTCTTTAACCCCAGTCAAGTACAAGAAATATATCGTGTACCTTATCAACAGAGAGCAACAGAAGCTAAAATCTATGCTCAACAAAATAATCTTAAGCCAGCATCGGAAGATAAAACTCGTATTTGTCTATTACTCATAGATGTGCAAAATACTTTTTGTCTTCCCGAATTTGAACTATTTGTTGGTGGTAAATCGGGAATGGGGGCAATAGAAGATAATATCAGGTTGTGTGAATTTATCTATGGCAATCTTGACTTGATTACAGAAATTATCCCTACTATGGATACTCACACTGCAATGCAAATTTTCCACCCTATCTTTTGGGTGAATAATTTAGGAGAATATCCTGAACCTGCAACGACTATCAGTTTAGAAGCAGTAGAAAAGGGAGAATGGAAAGTTAATCCTGATGTTGCTTATAGCTTAACTAATGGTAACTATGAAACTTTAGAAAAATATGCTATTCATTATGTTAAAAAACTTAGTGATGAGGGTAAATACCCCCTAATAATTTGGCCTTATCATTCTATGTTGGGTGGTATTGGTCATGCCTTAGTTTCTGCTGTAGAAGAAGCTGTATTTTTTCACAATATCGCTAGGAACACTCAGACTAACTTTGAGCTTAAAGGGAATAATCCTTTAACCGAAAACTATTCGGTATTGCGCCCCGAAGTTTTAACAAATAGTACTGGTAAAACTATTGCTAATAAAAATAGTAAGTTAATTCAAAAATTACTCGATTTTGATAAAGTTATTATTACAGGACAAGCCAAAAGTCACTGCGTAGCTTGGACTGTTGACGATTTACTTACGGAAATACAAGCCAGGGATATTAATTTAGCTCAAAAAATATATTTACTAGAAGACTGTACTTCTCCTGTGGTTATTCCTGAGATAATAGATTTTACTACACAAGCTGATGCTGCTTTTCAAAAATTCGCTGATGCTGGAATGAATATTATTAAATCTACTGATGAGATTTCTTAGAGATATTATTATATCAGGTGGGCGATGCCATATCAGGTGGGCAATGCCCACCCTACGAATTATTCTTCTTGTCTCGCTAATAAAACGGGACATTCTGCTTTAACTCTTACATAATCAGATAGAGAACTACCTAAGAGACGGTCTAGATCGGGTAAATTTCTGGCAATAGAAGGACGGCGTTCTGGCGAACCTAATACAATGAAATCGATGTTGTTATCTTCTGCAATATTGCAAATTTGTTGGGCTGGTCTGCCACCAGCAAGAATGCAACGATAGGATAAGCCTCTACTTTTAACTTTCGCAGCAGCAGCACTTAAAATGGGGTTATTCTCTATGTCTTCGGGAGATATTGCTAAACCTGGTTTGAGATCGGGGTTGATGCGAGTTAGGTAAATTTCTGCGTCAGAGTATCCTTGAAAGAGGGATATGGCAGTATCTAAAGCATATTGAGCAGCAGGAGATTTGTCTACTGCTACCATAACTCGTTTAATTCTCTTGACATAGATATCGTCTTTTACCAGCAACATCGAACGTTCTGTTAACTGAAAAACGTACTGACTAACAGAGTTACTAAGAATAGATTGTAGTTTACCTAATCCCCGTGAACCCATAATAATTAAGTCAGCATTTCGCTCTTTGGCGACTTTTAAAACTGTAGTTTTAGGTTCTCCTTCTTCTACAATAGTGGTAGCTTGATTGCTATTGATGCCTAAGTTAGTAACTAATTCACTGATTTTAGCTTCGGCTTTGGCGAGTGCCTCTGACTCTTCTTCCTTGGTTCTAGGAGAAACCACCCTGAGGATAAATAATTCAGCACTTTTAAGAGCAGGAAGTTCTAGCAACAACTTGAGCATCTCCTGAGCATTATCTGCACCAGAATCAGCATATAAAATCTTTTTAAGCATCGTTAACTTAACCTATTCTTTCCTTCTTAATTGTTACATTGGTTCTGCTTCTAGATTACTGCTAATGCTGTACCTATCCGCTAGTCTACCGTATGAAACTTAACAACTCCTTCTCGTCTTGACTTTGGGCGTACTGATTTAGCAGTAACATCTGACGGAAAGAAATGGTCGGGGAAAGAAATGAGAGGCGAAAGCCCCGCAGTTTCAACGCGGGCTGAGCTTACAGTAAGATGTATAAATAAGCAAAGAGGAAAATTTAAGATGGCTGGATTTGAAGATGTAGTAAAAAAAGCATTTTATTTGGGAGTAGGCTTTGCTGCTTATGCTCAAGAAAAAGCTGGAGATACTTTTAAAGATTTTCGGAGTCAAGCACAGAAGTTAGCTGATGAAATGATTACAAGGGGAGAGATGACCACAGAGGAAGCACGGAAGTTTGTCGATGATCTAGTTAGACAAGCGCAACTGGATATGGGACAACCCGATCAAAACCAAGATAATTCAGAAACTAAAGCACCCCGTCGTATTGAGATTATTGCTGATGATGAGCCATCACAAGAGACTGTATCAGACAATATTGATGATTTAAAAAAGCAAGTACAATCTTTACAGGAACAACTGCGTCAAATGAGCAAAGAATAATGGGTTTGGAATGATTATATAATTTTGCCTGACGAGGAGCACTCAGACCTTACAAAAGTAGGTTTTTTAGATTTGATGGTTTTGCTTGACGCTCCAGACTCGGAGGACAGGTCGATGGGGAGACTGAGAGAGTGTAAATTTTTCTAGCTTAAAAATTTATACTTGAATTAAGTAACGCCGAGAATAGATGATGTGTCTCATAATTACAGCGATCGCACTTAAGTGAATAGAATATTATGGAAGATTGGTGGCAACAGTTAGAAAAAGCAGCAGAAGAAGTAGAAGGGTTTTTTAAAGATGTATCCTTGGCTATGGAATTATTAGCAGAGGAAGTGGGTAAGACTTTGGAGACTTTTACCCAGGAAGTGGAAGAAATCTTTGTAACTGAAGTAGATCGTTGTGTTGATGATCTGATCGATATCATTCAGGAATCAGATTTTGAGCAAGATACTGGTTTTTGGGAAGATTTTGATCATTTCGTCGAATCAGAATTTACAGATGTTACAACCTACAAGCCAAGTCCCGAAAATCATCCTGCTTGTATAGGCTGTCGTAACTATCATGGAAAAGCCTACAACGGTAATATGCTGGTGTGTGCCATGCACCCTTATGGTTATGAAGATAATACTTGTCCTGACTGGGAACCGCAACGGGATGGAGAGTAATTTAACTTCCACCTTCATTGAGTTGTTGCAAAATAGTTCATCATAGAATTATTGTCTCTAAAGAGTTGAAAGAATGAGTGATACTATTTTCGGTAAGATCATTCGTCGCGAAATACCCGCAGATATAGTTTATGAAGATGATTTGGCTCTAGCTTTTAAAGATATTAATCCTCAAGCTCCAACTCATATTTTAGTAGTCCCCAAAAAACCGATTCCTCGTATTTCTGAGGCTGCATCAGAAGATAAGGCTTTGCTTGGTCATTTACTCTGGACGGTTAAACTGGTAGCAGAAAAAGCAGGATTATCTAATGGCTACCGAGTGGTAATTAATAATGGTGCAGATGGTGGTCAAACCGTAGATCATCTACATTTACACATTTTAGGCGATCGCCAAATGAAATGGCCTCCTGGTTAGTTAAGCTGTTGGGTATTTAATGAGTCTGTTGTGTTTGATGGGGAGCAAGGGGAGATAGGGGAGATAGGGAAGACAAGGAAGAAAATAGAAATAGTAATCAGTAATGCATATAGTCGAAAGCTTAAAAATGGCAGTCTCAACCCTAACTGCTAATAAAACTCGTAGTACCTTAACGATGCTAGGGATTGTGATTGGTAATGCTTCTGTCATTGCCATGGTGGGTATTGGACAAGGAGCGCAAAAGTTAGCACAAGATCAATTTGAATCCTTAGGCCCTAATGTACTCTTTATTGTCCCTGGTTCGGAAGAAGCTAGAAGAACGACTTTTGATGTACCAAAAACCCTAGTCCTAGAAGATGCTGAAGCCATCGCCAAACAAGTCCCTACGATTAAGGAAGTCGCCCCCCAGATTAACTCTAACCAACTTATTACTTACCGCGATCGCAATACTAATGACCTAGTAGTTGGGGTAACTCCTGAGTTTTTAACAGTGAGGAGTTTTGCTGTAACTCAGGGAAGGTTTATTACTGATATTGATCTCAAGCGCAATAATCGAATCATTATTTTAGGGGCGGAAATTGCTGATAAATTGTTTCCCCAACAAAACCCTTTAGGAAAGCAAGTTCGGATTAAAAATATTAGCTTTGAAGTAGTAGGAGTCATGGAGGAAAAAGGTACTTTCTTGGGAACAAACCAAGATACTAATGTCTATATTCCTCTAACTACTATGGCAAATCAAATAATAGGTAATACTTCTCCCTATGGGACTATGGTAAGCTTTATTGCAGTGACAGCACGCACGGAATCTGATATTAGAGCAGCAAAGTTTCAAATTAAAAATCTCCTACGACTGCGCCATAAAATTGTCGGAGAAGATGACTTTAATGTACGGACACAAAAAGATATTCTCGATATTGTCGGTACAGTTACTAACGGTTTAACGGTTTTATTAGCTGCGATCGCTGGTATTTCCCTGATTGTCGGGGGTATCGGCGTGATGAATATTATGCTAGTCTCGGTAACAGAGCGCACTCAAGAAATCGGCTTACGCAAAGCAGTGGGAGCAAAAGAAACAGATATTCTAGTGCAGTTTCTCATTGAAGCAACTATTCTTGCTGCGGTAGGAGGAATGATTGGTACAGGTATCGGTATTGGCACAGTTTTGGGGATAGGTTTAGTTTCGCCTCTGCCTACTGCGGTATCTCCCGTAGCAATTTTGGTGGCAGTTGGAGTATCGGGGGGTATTGGTTTATTTTTCGGGGTTTTCCCGGCAAAAAGGGCTGCTAAACTCGATCCTATTGTGGCACTGAGAAGTATTTAGTTAATTGATAATTTGATAATTGATAATTAAATTTTGATGCTTGATTGTTTATTGCGGATGGATATTCCTAATTATTACTTCCTACTTGCTACTCGCCACTTGCTACTTAACAACAAACAATGAATCAACCAAAATCCTTAAGTGCTATAGCGATACGTCGTCATATTGGTACACTGATGCTGACTCTGGCTGTAATTGTTGTTGGCATTTTTTTTATCTTTCGGCTTCAGGTGGATTTGTTACCCGCCATCACTTATCCCCGTATTGGATTGAGGGTTGATGTTCCAGGGGTTTCTCCCGAAGTAGCGGTGCAGGAAATTACCAAACCTCTAGAGGAAGCTTTAACGGCGACGGAAGGAGTGGTACAAGTTGTTTCTAATACCAGAGAGGGAAGAGTCAGAATCGATCTGTATTTTGCACCAGGAGGAAATATAGATCGGGCTTTGAATGATGCGACAGCTACTTTTAATCGTAATCGTAATCGTCTTCCTGATTTGGTAACTGAGGCGCGATTATTTAAGTTTGATCCTTCTCAATTACCTATATATGAGTTTGCCCTAGAGTCAGACTCTCTAGATGATTTGGGATTAAAGATTTTTGCTGATGAGGAGTTGAGTCGAGAATTAAGTGTGATTCCTGGGGTAGCTGCGGTAGATGTATCGGGAGGAGTAGGGGAAGAAGTCAGAGTTGAGATTGATTTGAAGCGATTACAGGCTTTGGGAATTGGGGTAAATCAGGTATTGAATGCTTTAACTGTGAGAAATCAGGATATCCCAGGAGGAAGACTGAGGGGAGAAGGGGGAGAACCTTTAATTCGTACTGTAGGGAAATTTAACTCTGTTGAGGAGATTCGTCACTTAAGTTTGGATTTGGGAGAAGGAGATTTAGGGCGAAATCGGGTTTATTTACGAGATATTGCTAATATTAGCGATAGCAAAGCGGAACAAAGGGTTTTTGTATCTCTTAATGGCAAACCTGCGGTAAAAATTACCATCCAAAAACAACCAGATGCAAATACGATTACGGTTATTGAAGAGGTTAAGGCAAAACTGGCTTGGTTGCGTCAGTCGGGAGTTATACCTGAAGATATGCAGCTAATTACTACTAGAGATGAATCTAGCTTTATTCGTAATTCTATCTCTAATGTTGCGATCGCAGGAATTACAGGAACTATTTTAGCAGCAGTAGCAGTGTTTATCTTTTTGGGTTCTCTGCGTCAGACTTTTATTATCGTGTTAGCTATACCTCTGGCTACTCTCACTGCCATTATTTTAATGAAGTTGTTTGGTTTATCCATTAATATCTTCAGTCTTGGGGGTTTGGCTTTGGGTGTGGGTATTGTGGTGGATAATTCCATTGTGATGTTGGAAAATATTGCTTTAAATATCCAACAAAACAGTAGCGGCGCAAACCTTGCGCCCTCGGAAGATTCACCCCAGAATAATTCTTCCCAAAACTTAATAGAAACAGCAGAAACAGCTAGTCAAGAAGTAGAATCTGCTTTAATTGCTTCTACTGCAACCAATTTAGTAGCAGTTTTACCCTTTTTGCTAGTAGGTGGTTTATTTTCCTTACTGTTTCGGGAACTGATTTTAACTATTAGTTTTGCGATCGCAGCTTCTTTATTATTGGCTGTAACCGTTGTTCCGATGTTGGCTTCTCGCCTTCTTAGTATTCCCTACGCTAGTAAGATTAATCGCTTTCCTCTATTGCTTTGGTTTAATCGAGGTTTTGCAGGGATAACTAACAGTTATGGATATCTCTTAAAAGGAATCTTGCACTATCGCTTGTTAACTATTGTTCTCGTTTTTCTGATTCTCGGTGGGACTAGTGTCAGTTTAGCTCAAAATATTCCCCAGGAAATCTTACCAAGGATTAATACAGGTCAAGCAATAATGTTTGCCAGTTTACCTCCAGGAACAAATCTAGAGACAAATCAAAAGGTAATGAAAGCTGTAGATGATATCCTATTGCGCCAACCAGAAACAGAATATGTTTTCTCTAGTGTGGGGGGTTTTTTGTTTGGTAACTCTACTATCGAAAATCTCTTAAGAAGTTCTAGCACTATTACTCTTAAACCTGGTAGCAACCTAGAAGCTTTTATCGAAAGAGTTAACGCAGAGTTTAAAAAACTCAATCTTGTCAATATTCGTCTGCAGTTGTTTCCCCAAAGTGTTAGAGGTTTAACCCTCAATAACTCTCCTGTAAGAGGAGATGTCGATCTGATTTTACAAGGAAAAGATACAGAACTTTTAGAGCAAACAGGGCAAAAAATCCTTAAAATATTAGATAATAAAGCAACTTTAGCCCGTTTTCGCCCTGATACTGACCCCAGACAGCCAGAAATTCAGATTAAACCAGATCGAGCCAGATTAGCCGACTTAGGATTAACCGTACAAGAAGTAGGTAATACAGTGCAAACTGCGATCGCTGGTTCTGTTCCCACTCAGTTGCAACGAGAAGATAGATTAATCGATATCCGAGTACAACTCAACAATGATTCTCGTCAATCCATCGCACAATTACAACAGTTGCCCCTATTCTCTGGTAATAGTAGCCCTATTAGACTGCAAGATGTAGCCACTCTCAACATCGGACAAGCACCAGGAGAGATACAAAGAATCAATCAACGCTCAGTATATATTATGGTGGGAAGTCTGAGAGAAGGAGCAAACTTAAGTGATGCGCTCGCAGAGACTCAAAGTATAATTCAAGAACTAGAATTACCCAGTGGTGTCAGTCTGCTTCCTAGTTATGCTGCTGCTTCTAATCAACAGATACAAAGTGCCTTAAAAGTATTAGGAGGGTTAGCTGTATTTCTCGTCTTTGTGGTTATGGCGGTACAATATAACTCCCTTGTCGATCCGTTAGTAATTTTATTAACTGTACCCCTAGCTTTAGCAGGAGGAATTTTAGGTTTATATATTACCCAAACTGCGATCGGTGCTACTGTGTTAATTGGTGCAGTGTTATTAGTAGGTATTGTAGTTAATAATGCGATCGTGATGGTAGAGTTGGCTAATCAACTTTATGCCACAGAAAAATATAATCGCACCATAGCTATTATTCAAGCTGCAACTTCTAGGCTTAGACCTATTTTGATGACCACAATTACTACAGTATTAGGGATGTTTCCTTTAGCGTTGGGAATTGGGGAAGGTTCAGAATTTTTGCAACCTTTGGGAGTAGTTGTGTTTTCGGGTTTAGCTTTGGCGACAGGTTTAACTTTGGTGATTATTCCCTGTTTCTATGTGTTGTTGCATGATTTATATTGAAGTAACTCTAGGGATTATTGGTCTTAGGTGATCTCTTTTGCTTTGATATTATTTGTAATTTATGTATGTAGTCATATTAGAGTATAATATTTTTTTTCTGGGATTGGGTAACTTTAAATAGGGCTTGCTGAAAAAGTTTTTTGGTGAGGTTCAGAAGTCGTGATGTCAGTCGTCGTGATGTCAGTCGTCAGAAGAGGTAATCATAATAATATAGACAATCTCAAAGTGCATGGGAAATGAAGGTAGAGAAGCTTATTTCTTGCACTTTATCAACTTTACCTGGAGGCTAAACCATTCATTTGTAAAGGTTTTAGACTTATTCAGTAAGTCCTAAATAAGTGCTTAAATTATTGGGTTTTTTGTCTCAACCCAATCTAAAGAGCGACTTGAGTGCACTGCGGCGGGTGTTGCCGTTTTATCCAGAGTAGTTTGAGCAGTTTTATTGGCAAATGTGCCATTACCGCCGGTGAACTTGGCACGCTCGAATAAAAATGATTCCCTAGCAGTATAAGAGAGCCATTTCTTGAGTATTCTTTGAATAACTTGATAGATTTGACTACTGGTTAGCCGAAGATGATGTCTTCCGCTTCATGGCAAACCCAAAAACCAGAACACTGATGCTGCCAAGGATAGTTGAGGGTTCTGGGACAGCACTGGTCTCTACAATTGAAACGTTATCTAACTCAAGTTGCTAGTTATAAAAATAATATTATTATTATTTTATTCCAGAAAAATTTCTACCCAAAAATCACTGATCTTTGATAGAGATCACTGATTTTTTTACGTAGAAACACTGATTTTTTCTGTAGAAACATCGATGTTGATCCCTTCGATCAACTTTAGAGTTGTAACTAGTAGTCTGTCAAGATAGTTTTGAAGGATAGCCAATCTCAAAAAGCATTACCCTAAAATCAAAGTTACAGAAATCTATCCATCATTTCAAAGTTGACAGACTACTAGCAACTTGGGTTATTTATTATACGGAAACTTTCTAGATAGCCACCCTGTATGGAAAAAATTAAAGGTAGTCCTAAAAAGGAAAGGATGTTCAGAACTCTCTGTCAGACTTGAATCTATGGATTACCCCCTGGATGAGAACACCTAAGATTCAACACTATCTATTCAACAAAACGGGCGAGAAGGGATTCGAACCATACCCACCATTAAAGCTTAAGTAATTACATTAGTTCAAGGCTTTGTTCACTGGTACATGATACTGTTGGCGAATGTGCTACAGGCAATCTTACACAAAGTATTACCAAAGGCTAAAGTTAAGATTTTTCGTTTTTGTAACACTAATAAATTCAGTAAAGATTACTTTCGCCAACAGTATCGTACAT
>JASJEK010000351.1 GCA_030064915.1 Xenococcaceae cyanobacterium MO_234.B1 | reverse complement strand
ACCGGCTTGCAACTTGAAGAGTCTTAAAAGCTCTGAAACCCCTGATTTTTGGTACCCCTACTATTTTGCAGGGACTACCCAATTTATCGATCTAGCAGAAATAGAAGTAATCGCAGGAAAGGGCGGAGATGGTATCGTGGCTTTTCGTCGTGAAAAATATGTTCCTGCTGGAGGTCCGGCGGGGGGGAATGGGGGACGTGGTGGCTCAGTAATCGTGACAGCAACTGAAAGACTACAAACTCTCTTGGATTTTCAATATGCCCGTATTTTTAAAGCGGAAAATGGCAAAAGAGGAGGACCCAATAACTGTACTGGCGCATCAGGCAGCGATCGCATTATTGAAGTCCCCTGTGGAACCATGATTTAGTTTACATCTTTTCCTGTTAGAGATACAGAACGTTGTAGTAAATCACACTGCTTTTGATAGGTTAAAACATCTTGTACAGGAATAGTTACAGCGTTTGCGGTTTTAGTTGCTAATTCCTCTAGAGGATAGTGTCTATCAGCACCAATAACTTCAGCAATTTCTTCCCGATGAGGGGTATCCCCATGCCATAAACTAGCAGCAGCAGGAGGATTATTATAAAAGAGTTCTAATTTACCAGCTTAGAGACGAATTACGTAGAAACTTAACTTAAAACTTAACTTAAGTAGCTTGGGTCTCACAAGAATTTTTGTTAAGCAACTAGAGCCCACTAGATTTTTGCGGTAAATTCAAAGCAAAACTGACGAGTTATGGACAGTAACATGCAGAGATTAGAGGGATTAATAGGAGCCACTACTATTGGTTTGTTGAGCTTGGGAATAGGTTTTTGTGCTGCTCCTGCACTAGGGAATACTCTAACTAGACAAGATTTCAGTGGCAACTTTTTTAATTTATTAAATTCTGGAAGCTTTGGAGAACCGTTTCCTGAATCTACAGAATATTCAGGATTTGTGACCTATGACAACAACAATAGTTTACTAGATTGGGAAATTAATGTTGAAGAACTCAATTTATCATTAGAGCCAGATTCTAATATTTTTGGCTTATCACCAAATACAGCTTTTGAGCTATCTTCTCCATCGAATTGGAATTTAAGTATCGATTTTGGCATAGCGTTTGATGCTCCTCTCTATAATTTGCAGAGAAATTCTGGGGAAATTAACTTTTCCTTGATGAGCTTTGGCCCCTTTTTTAATTATTCCGATCCTGCTGCTGATATTAATGTTACCTCTTTTTCCAACACTCCAGTACCAGAACCTTCTGCTACCTTGACTTTAGTAGCATTTTTATCAACAATGACAATGCTTAAAAGAAAATGTGATTGAGCCAAGACACGATAGTGTTAGTAAATATAGTGTTAGTAAATGTGCTACTTTAAAATCTGGCTCTTCCGTTTCCACTATGCTTAGAGAGATTTCGTTTTTGATTTTGCATAATAAGTACTTACGTATGTACGGAAGAGCCTCAAGTCTTTTTATTTTGTCAAAATTTTTACTACACTAGCAGCAGTTTTAAAACTATTTTGTAAAGCTTTAAAACAGGCTCCAACAAGATGTTCTAATGGGGAATTAGCTGTTTGGGAATTAGCTGTAGTTAAACTACTAATATTTTGCTTAATCAGAAGATAAGCTTTTTGATTTCCTTGTGCGATAAATAACTTTCCTGCTATTTGAAAATCTTTGAGTGCCAAGTCAGTTTCTTTAGTATTCCGATAAGCTATGGCTCGATAATAATAGGCTTGGGCATGATTGGGAGCTTGGCGAATTACTTCACTATAGGAGTCAATTGCCCCCGGAATATAACCCAAACTATAGCGAGCTCTTCCTTGATAATAAAAAGCTTTGATAATAGAGGGATTAATTTTAATTATCTGATAACAATCATCTAAAATTTCTTGATAATTTCCTAGTTTATAGTATATTTCACAGCGCTTCAAATAAGCATCAATAAATTGAGAATCGATATTGATGGCTTTGGTATATTTAGCGACTGCTTTTTGATATTGTTGATGTTGGGATTTCTTTAACCCCTGATTATACAATCTTTGGGCCTGACGATTAGAACTAGATTGAGGGTGGTTTTTACCAGTAGTTTTCTGACTTCTATGGTGGTTGTGATTGTAGCGAGGAACGTAACGTTCAAGATAGTAACGGTGACGTTTTTTCTCGTCTGATAATACTTCGTAAGCTTGAGAGATTTGCTGAAATTGTTCTGTAGTTGCAGTATTATTTGGATTCAAATCTGGATGATATTTACGAGCCAAACGCCGGAATGCGATTTTAATATCTTCTGGGGTTGCATCTGGCGATAATTGTAAAATAGAGTAGTAATCCTGAGACTGTTGTATCATTGTTTATAATCTATCCCTATCTTAATTGAAGAGAGTCTTAAGAAGAACAGTGCTTCAGTTACAATATTTGAATATTTGAAACTTACTGTCATTCTAGTTAACAATACTTAAAAGACTCCCTGGAAATAATTTAACTTAAAAAGACTAGTTGATTAGAAGCTTCATAAAAGCTTCATAATAATCAAGCTTTTATGAAGATTAGATAATTGGATAACTTGACAATGTTAACTAGCCTCAATATCTTTGATAGTTAAAACTAAGTGGTCGAGGTGAGCTATTTTCATTGTTATAGCGTCTACTCTCACAAATCAATGCAAAACTCAACTCCGTGTTTAGTAATCATTAGACATACAACATTAAATGCTAATAATACCAACACTTTTACTCATTCTTTTTAACCATATTCCCTATCTTCCTTATTCATTCCTTATTTAGCTTCCTTAATTTGACGATTTCTGAATCGATGCTCTAGAAAAAAAGATTCACGATCGCTACGCGCCTCGGCAGAGCCGAGACCGCATTTCCTTACACGGTCTTTTCCTCTAACCAGATAGGCGACGCAATTTGAACTAGGATCTAGCCTATCTGCGTAGTATCTGAGTAATTGTTAGCTTTTTAACCACTAACCCCCTGCCTGACCATGCTAATCTGGAAATACCGCACTGAAAAAGTTGAAAGCGATGGTACAGCTACAGCAACCCTCCCAGCCAGCGGTCATCTATCCAGACAGTGATGGCAAACCTATGGCAGACAATACTAAGCAGTTTCGCTGGATTGTGGTGATTCAGCAGAACCTAGAGTGGTTGTTTGCGGATAATCCCAATGTGTTTGTTGCTGGTGATTTGCTGTGGTATCCCGTTGAAGGTGACAATAAAAGACGTGCAGCACCTGATGTCATGGTAGTGTTGGGTCGTCCTAAAGGGGATAGAGGTTCTTATAAACAGTGGGAGGAAGAAAATCTACCGCCCCAGGTTGTGTTTGAAATTCTTTCACCGGGAAATACCAAAGGGGAGATGAACCGAAAACTTTTGTTTTACGATCGCTTTGGGGTAGATGAGTACTATGTCTACGATCCTGATAAAAATGAGTTGAGTGGGTGGCTGCGCCGAGAAGGATTTCTGGACTTAATCGAACCAATGGCTAATTGGGTTAGTCCTCTATTGCAGATAAGGTTTGATTTGTCAACAGATGAGTTGCAAATTTTTCGTCCTGATGGACAGCGATTTTTGAGCTATGTAGAAATTGCTCAACGGGCTGAAGAAGAACGCCAACGAGCTGAGGAAGAACGCCAACGAGCTGAGGAAGAACGCCAACGGGCTGAAGAAGAACGCCAACGGGCTGAAGAAGAACGCCAACGGGCTGAAGAAGAACGCCAACGGGCTGAAGAAGAACGCCAACGGGCTGAGACAGAATGCCAACGGGCTGAACAAGCAGAAGCAAGGGCAAAGCTTTTAGCAGAACGATTACGGGAGATGGGAATTGATCCAGATCAGCTTTGAGGAAGCACAGACAGTTGAAGCTGCCGAAGTTTGCCAGTATCTTTGTATCACAACTTTAGGGCAGTGCAGCAGGTGCGGTCTCGCTCTTGGCGAGGCACTGCGCTCCGAGCCTGCGCCGAAGGCGCTCGCCTTTAGCAGTTTTGAGTCAAACCGAGGATCGAAGCAGAACCTTAAGGGAAGTAGCCCAAAGAATTGAGCAGATTGAAAATCGCCGAGAACAAAGTAATCTGGCAGCCTCAACGGCGATTCTGGCAGGATTAGTATTAGATAAGGAAATCATTGCACGATTATTGAGACAAGAGCTTATGGGTGAATCAGTTATTTATCAAGAGATTAGAGAAGAAGGAAAGCAAGAAGAAGGAGTTTCTTTAGTTCTACGTCTTCTCAGAAAACCCATTGGAGAAGTTTCTGTGGATTTAGAGAAGCGGATTGGTGGCTTGTCGGTGGAACAGTTGGAGGATTTAGGGGAAGCGGTGTTGGATTTTCAAACTCAAGCAGATTTGCTCAGTTGGTTCGACAGTGATTAACTTTTGCTCCAAAAAACCCAAGCTTTTCCTTTAATTTTTCCGACAAAGCGCGTGCTGCAAAGTAGAGGTAATCCTTGCGATCGCATCTTCAAAGAAGCGAAACGCGACGGGTTAACTATTGAGGAAGTGCTAGAAAAATATTTCCCAGAGGATGAGGAAGAATCAGACCCAGCAGAGGAGGATAAAGAGGAGGATAAAAATGTGCGTTCCCTGCACAGTCGAACCTCAAAAGATCAAACGATGGTTAGCTGACCTTGAGGATTTAATCAAGTCTCATGAGCGCGAAATCTGGCTCGCTTGTATGTTGCTCAAGCTTTCCCCGTGGCAACTCGTGCCTCTGTAAAGGATTGAGGGACATTGAGGGTGATTGAGGGTTATACTTGGCTTCGATTATTCCTAAACTTATCAATGTAATGCAGACGGGCTAGTTTATCTAGTTCTCAATACTGCGATCGCCTGTTTGAAAATCTTACCCAAATCATCCAACCGTAGGGACAACCGCCATTCTCATCCTGCCACGACAAAAAAGAGATTGTGGTTGCACAACATGGGTGGTTGTTCAATATTGGTGATCGCGAAGCGCCTCGGCAGAGCCGAGATCGCATTTTCTGACACGGCCTTTTCCTCTCACAAGATAGGCGATCGCATTATCCAACATTCTCGCTTGCATTCGTAATATTTCTTTACACGCCTCCCATATTAGATAAATTGCCTCTAATCCAGATATAGCAAGCATTGCAAAGCTTCCCCCTCTCATTCTCTTCTCTAGGAAGTAAGCCAGTATCACTTTTGAGATAAGGGTTACGGCTCGACAATAGAAACACTAACTGCGCCTCAGTTGGTGTTTTTTGTTGTCTATCTTCTAGCAGTTTAATGCCAGACATTTTTGTTGTCAAGCATTTTATTGCTAGCAAAATAATGCTATTATGCATAAAAGTAAGTCTGAATCTAAACAATCACCTTTGAAATTATTAAGAGAAGCTGCTGGTTTAACTCAACCACAACTAAGTCAAAAAATGAATTGTGGTATTCGTATTATCGGAGATTGGGAAAAAGGGAGAAGAATACCAAGATTTGATAATGCAATAGCTTTGGCTCGTGAGTTAGGCGTTTCTCTTAAGACTTTAGCTAAAGCAATCAATCTCGATGTCTCAGAGATACCTGATGACGTTCCCCCAGAAAATAAATGACCGCAGATAATAGAGTAAAATCTGCGATCGCCATTACCCATTACCATTATGCCTGATGTAACAGACCAAATACCGTCAGAAACAATACCTGACCCTCATTACTATCCTATGTCTCCTTCGGTAGAGGATATCTTGACTTACAAACAGGAGCTTGAATCCGAAGGTAGGGGCATTACTATTGAATGGGCTACTTCCGAAATCAAGAACCATCTACTTAACTGGGTTCGTGTGGGACTGGTAGCCGATGCTGTCCGACGCTACCGCTTGTATAAGGGTAAGTTTGCTCGCTGGCAGGACTACTGCCAGTCCGAGATCGGCAAATCGGTTTGGCAAGTCAAGCGAATTATCAACGCTGCCAAGGTAGTAATCGAACTAGCGGAAGCTGGTTTTGAGCAGCTACCTACTTGTGAAGCTCAAGCCAGCAAGCTGGTTCGCTATCTGGATCAATCGAGTATTTGTTCCAATCATCAAACTCTTTATGATAAATGGAAGCAGGTAATTAGCCGACTACCCAAACATCAGATTACTGGGGACAAAATTGATGAGGAACTAGGACACTTGAAGCCAGCGCGTAAGCGAATCAATGTAACTAGAGAAGTAGCAGAACAACTAGAACA
>JASJEK010000350.1 GCA_030064915.1 Xenococcaceae cyanobacterium MO_234.B1 | reverse complement strand
GGTTAGGAAAAATCAAATTCTGTAAGGGCTTTTCGCGAAAAGCCCCTACTTTAAATCCTATGTCTTAACCTTCTGACGTATTGCTATATTAACTATTAACCAATTGGGTAATTTCAAAGCAATAATTTTCAATCACAGGATTTGCTAATAAGCGATCGCACATAGTATCTAGTTGCGTGTTAGCATCTGTTTCATCGGTTGCAGTAAGCTCTAGTTCGATATATTTTCCGATCCTAACCCCTGTTACTCCTTGATAACCCATTTGTTTTAAGCCAGATTCTACTGCTGTGCCAGCAGGATCGAGAACGGAAGGACGTAGAGTAATATAAATACGAGCGTGATATTGATTAGACATAAACTTTTTAGGGCGATTGTCATTAATTAATCGCGGTCTCAAATCATAGTTCTAAGAAAACTAACCCAATTAGTTTAGCCTAGAATAAGTCGTAATCAAGATAAAAAACTTTACTAATGAAAGCTCAACGTACTCGCTCTCAAGAAAAAGTACTGGAAGTATTGCAGGGTTTAAAAAAAGCTATTTCTGCTCAAGAACTTTATATTGAGCTACGTAATAGTAATCACAATATGGGTTTAGCTACGGTTTATCGTTCCCTAGAAGCTCTGAAACTACAAGGAGAAGTACAAGTTCGGATTTTACCCAATGGAGAATCAGTTTATAGTTCCATTAATCGCGATCTCGTCTCTGGCAAGGCACTGCGCGATCGTCATCACTTAACTTGTGTCAATTGTAATGCCTCTATCTCCATAGAACAATGTCCTGTTCATGAACTAGAAAAACAACTGGAACAGTCCCATCAATTCAAAGTTTACTATCATACTTTGGAGTTTTTTGGATTATGCGATCGTTGTCAAAATACTTCCAATTTAAACAATGGATAACTAGTAACTATCTAACAAAAGAAGCTTCAAATTAGATAATTATTAATTATTAATTATTAATTATCAATTATCAATTATTAAGAATCTGTAGCACAATATCCCTGAAAACTGATTTCACTAATATCTGCTTCTACTACAGGAATAAAAAAGCGGACTATTGTTCCTTGGTTAACTTCGGATTCAAGAGAAATGTCTCCCCCCATAAGTTGCACTAATTGGCGAGTTAGGGGTAAACCTAAACCCATCCCTTGCTCAAAACGTTCTTCTGTTTCTGTTTGAGTAAAAGCAAAAAATAAATTATCAATTTCTTCTGAAGATATACCTCTTCCCGTATCAGTAATTTTGAAGTATAACTTATGCAGAAAATCCTTCTCATCATCAGATTTATATTTTACGGTTAAACTTACTTCCCCAGTATCAGTAAATTTAATACTATTATCTAGTAAATTAAACAATATTTGACGCAGTTTTTCTTCATCGCTTTCTATATATTGAGGAACATTAGTATCAATGTTTAAAGATAGTTTAATATGTTTTTCTTGGGCTTGAAAAGCAAACATTTGTTTGAGAGATTCCAAAAGATTGTTGAAGTCAAAGCTATTATCATTGACAGAAGCTTGACCAGCTTCTATCTGGGTCATTTCTAAAACATCGTTAATTAAATTCAGGAGATGCAGACTGTTTTCTTCAATAATATCGAGAGTTTCTAGTTGCTCTTTAGTTGTAGTATTTTCTTGCTGCATAATTTGGGTAACCCCAATAATGCTATTGAGGGGAGTATGTAATTCGTGACTCATTTTTGTCATAATTTTATTTTTAGATTTTTCGGCAATTAAAGCATCATCAATAGCTTTTTCTAAATTATTAACAGTATGCTGTAATTGAATATTCATCCTATTGAATGCAGAACTTAATGCACCAAGTTCATCTTCTCTCTCTAGTTCAACTATATCATCAAGTTCCCCTGCTGCGATCGCCTGTGTCAGTTGTTTTAGGTTCTGTATGGGTTTGAGAATTTGTCTATTAAAAATAATAATAATTAATCCAATCAATAAGCCACTAATTGCAATTGCTGTACAAGTATTATAAATATAAGATTCTAATAATTCTTTATTAGTATAATTTAGGGAATATCCTAACCAAATCTCGCCTAGCAAAGAATCTTCAACTTGAATAGGTTGACGAAGTTCAACAATTGATTTATTTTCCTTTAAAAAAGTATTTAGTTCGGTTTCTAAATCATATTTTTGTTGATTTTTAAATTTTTCTCCTAAATTTTTAGTTAGAGTATGGCTTGGGTCAAATTCTTGAGCAATTGGTTCATTGTTGTTATTGATAATTACACCATAAACAACATCAATATCCTTATTATTTTCTTGTAATATTTTGCTAAGAGCCAAAGAATCAGAATTTAAAATTGCCCCTGGTGTAGCAATACTTAATAGCTTTAATCTAGATGTCATATGTTTTTCAAGGTGATTTACTTCATGGCGGTAAATCCGATTACTTTGAATCCCGCTAAAAATCAACTGAATAGTAAATAAAAAAATACCAGCTATACTCAGATAGCGAAAGGCAATGCTGTTATTGTATCTTTGGCGTAATTTGAGTTCCTTGAACATATAAATTTATCTAGATTATTTTATGGAAACCATCACCACCGATGTTTTAGTTGTTGGCGGAAGCACCGGAAGTGTAGCAGCAGCCGTTCAAGCATCTCGTCGCGGAGTCAAGACGATTTTAGCCACTGAATTTCCTTGGTTAGGAGGAATGCTTACCTCAGCAGGAGTTTGTGCCCCTGATGGTAATGAATTGCGATCGTGGCAAACTGGTTTATGGGGTGCGTATCTACAAGAATTACTAACAAGAAAAAGTACAGTTTTAGATAATGCTTGGGTGAGTTTATTTACTTACCATCCCCATTGTGGTGTGGCTATTTTTGCTGACTGGGTTAAGCAATTGCCTAATTTATTATGGCTTCGGGGGTATCAACCTCTATCTGTAACTAAACAGGGCAATCGCGTTACAGGAGTAACATTTTCTCATAATTTGCAAGTAAGAGCGGGAATCACTATTGATGGAACAGAATTAGGGGATTTATTAGCTTTAGCTGAGGCTCCTTATCGTTGGGGTTGGGAATCGACCGCAGAGTTTGAGGAGCCTAGTTTGTCTGGGGAGAAAGGAACAGAAAGCAGTAAGTCAGTAGAGCCGCAAAATTTGGCATTTTCACAAAAGCAACGGAGTTTAATCAAGCAGTATCCTGTACAAGTACCTACTTGGGTGTTTTGTCTTCAAGATAATGACAACCAAAATAGCAAAACTCTTACTCCCCGTCACCCCGTCACCCCCTCATCTCGTCAATTATTTAAAGGTGCTTGGGATAAATATGGTGCTGAAAAATTCCTTAACTATGGCAAACTAACTGACAATCTCTATATGATTAATTGGCCGATCGCTGGTAATGATTATGGAGTAGGATTAGATCGGTTAATTGCCTCCGAAAGTAGTAGAAAAGAATGGCTCACCGAAGCTTATCATCATAGTTATAGTTTTGCTGCTTATATCCAGTCGGAATTAGGACAAGGCTATAGTCTAGCAAAAGATATTTTTCCCCATCAAGACAATACCCTAGATTCTGCTTTTGCCCTCTATCCTTACTATCGGGAAAGCCGAAGACTGATCGGGAAAGTAACCATTACCGAGAAAGATATTTTACCTAAAGATAATGGTTGTGTTGCTTCCTTACCAGTCAATGAAGCAGGAATGGTAAATGCGATCGCTGTTGGAAATTATCCCAACGATCATCACTATCCAGGAATTGAGTTTCCCTTACAACCGAAATCTATACGCTGGGGAGGAAAATGGACAGGTACACCTTTTACTATCCCTTATGATGCGATCGTACCTCAAACTCTAGAAGGATTATTAGTCTGCGAAAAAAATATTTCTGTTTCCCATATTGCTAATGGTAGTACTCGTTTGCAACCAGTAGTGATGAATATCGGACAAGCTGCTGGTATGGCTGCTGCTTTGTGTATTGAGTCTAATTGTCAACCAAGAGAATTAGATGTTAGAAGTTTGCAACAAGCTTTACTTACCGATCCTACTGCACCATCGGCGGTAATTCCGCTGTTTAATTTATCTCCCAATCATCCTCAATGGCTTTATTGGCAACAATATTATCTAGAACACCCTGAAAACTATCCTTTAGATGGTAACTTTCCTGGTGATGATATAGAAGATATAACTGCTACTAATAACCAGATTTATCAAGGTAAATTTCGTCGTTATGATGAGCAAAATTATAATATCATTCTGAAAAATTTTCTATTTAAAAGAAAGACTTATCAGTTAATAACTTTACACTCTACTATCCACAAACAACTATTAGATTATCAACACAATCAATCCATATCTGTATTGGGAAGATTAAATCCTGCTGGCAATTGGATAATAGTAGAAAAAATCATCCATCAGTAATTAACAATTTTTTGGTCATATCTGCCAGTTCATTTAACTCTTGTTCTAATTTCCAAGCTTTTTGTTGATAATCCCGTTTTTTAACTAATGCAGCCCGAGCTAAATCATCGCGATCGCGTTTTAAGGCTTCTTGAGCCACTTTTTGCCAAGACTCTATTTCTGCAACAGCTTGTTTATATTCAGGTTGTACTTGCTCCCAAACTACTTTAATATCACTTAGAGCTTCTTGTACTAATCTGTGAGCATTATTACTATCAGTTTGATTCAGCGATCGCTTAATAACTTCATATAATTTTGTTTGGTTAAACTTCTCCATAAGGGGGATGAATTCTCGAATTTGCTTGCTGTCACTAATCCCTGTTTTACACCAGTTAGCAAAGTGTTCACAATTATTAAATAACATATTATATTTGTCTTCTCCCAGTCGGCTTTCGGCTCTAGCTACTACCACATCAGGAACAAAACAAAATCCTTGACTATAGTGTTTCACCGATACAGGATTTCCTCGACTAAAAGTAGCAAAAGAAGTCCGCTCCACAATTTCACTGGGTTTCCGATAATGAATTACTGTACCATCACCACAATCAATCCCGTGATGCTGATATACCCCGTCAAAATCCCAAAGATTTCGATATACGTAAATCTGATCGCCTCGCATATCATTTATCATTTATCATTGACCGCGAGGGATGCTTCTGGTTAAGAAGCATATCCAATCGCGGTGTTGAACATTTATCTTTTATCATTTAACGTTGATAAATAATTTGATTTTTGTTGAACGAAACTTTACGACAAAACAAAATCTATTTTACAACACTATAAAAAAATGGTTGGGTTAACCCAACCATAAAAAGTTTATCGAAACAGTTGCAAAGTAAACCTAACTACATCTAAGCTACTAGATGAAATTGATGTCTTGACCAGGGTCAAATGGAGAAGATTCTGTTTCAATAGTGGCAAAATGAACTGCATTATAAGATAGAGCGCCATCACTACTGTCATAAGTAAATTGACTAGGAGAAGTTGCACCAAATACAGACAGAGATATTTCTACGATATCTCCTTCCTCTGCATTGAAGTCTTCAATAACATCAATTCCATCGAAGCCAACTACAAAAGTATCTGCACCTGCACCACCTCTAAAGGTGTTGTTTCCATTGCCACCAATTAAGGTATCATTACCACCGTCTCCAGAAAGGGTATCATCTCCATCAAGACCATTAATCACATTATCTTGAGAGTCTCCAGTAAGGCTATCGTTTAAGTTACTACCCTTTAGGTTCTCAATGCTGATGAGTGTATCTTGAACCAAATTGCCATTAACTACATAAGTAGCAATACCAGTGTTCAGATCGGCAGTAATTTCAAAAGGTATATCACTAAAGTCAGCAGTGTCATTTCCAGCACCACCATCAGTAACATCGTTACCATTACCACCTAAAAGGGTGTCATCTCCAGCACCACCTAAAAGGGTGTCATCTCCGTTGCCACCAGAAAGAAGATCATTGTCATCATCTCCCTTTAGGTGATCATTTCCAGAACCAGAAACTAAAACATCATTTCCTGCACCACCATCGGCTTCAACTTCGATGTTAGCTTGACTTGCATCTAGAACATCATCCCCCTCACCTCCGTTAAAGACCACTTTGGCAATATCAGTAGCAGAAATATCTTGGATAGTTAAAGTGTCATCACCTCCAAGACCATTGATTTCCATTTGTTCTACATCATCAATATCGAGAATAAAGTTCCCGAGATTGAGTCTTTCAAACTCGGCGCGATGACCATT
>JASJEK010000349.1 GCA_030064915.1 Xenococcaceae cyanobacterium MO_234.B1 | reverse complement strand
GGCGATCGCGCTGGAGAAGCAATAACACTCCACAATATTGGTGCTGTCTATGATGACTTGGGGGAGAAACAGCAAGCATTAGACTACTATCAGCAGGCCTTACCCTTATCCCGGGGGGTGGGCGATCGCCCACAGGAAGCGACCACCCTCAACAATATTGGTAAAGTCTATTCAGCCTTGGGGGAGAAACAGCAAGCATTAGACTACTACCAGCAGGCCTTACCCTTACGGCGGTCAGTAGGCGATCGCGCTGGAGAAGCAATAACACTCCACAATATTGGTGCTGTCTATGATGACTTGGGGGAGAAACAGCAAGCATTAGACTACTACCAGCAGGCCTTACCCTTATCCCGGGGGGTGGGCGATCGCTCACAGGAAGCTCGTATCCTCAACAATACTGGGGGTGTCTATTCAGCCTTGGGGGAGAAACAGCAGGCTTTAGACTACTACCAGCAGGCCTTACCCTTACGGCGGTCAGTAGGCGATCGGGCTGGAGAAGCAAGCACCCTCAACAATATTGGGAGTGTCTATTATGCCTTGGGGGAGAAACAGCAAGCATTAGACTACTTCCAGCAGGCTTTACCCTTATCGCAGGCGGTGGGCGATCGCTCACAGGAAGCTCGTACCCTCAACAATATTGGTAAAGTCTATGATGACTTGGGGGAGAAACAGCAGGCTTTAGACTACTACCAGCAGGCCTTACCCTTATCCCGGGCGGTGGGCAATCGCAAAGGGGAAGCGACAACCCTTACCAATATTGGTAAGGTCTATTCAGACTTGGAAGAGAAACAGCAGGCTTTAGACTACTACCAGCAGGCTTTACCCTTATTCCGGGCAGTGGGCGATCGCGATGGGGAAGCCGCTACCCTCAACAATATTGGGGTTGTCTATTCTGACTTGGGGGAGAAACAGCAGGCTTTAGACTACTACCAACAGGCATTACCCTTATCCCGGGCGGTGGGTAATCGCGCACAGGAAGCGGTAACCCTTTACAATATTGCTTATTTGGAAAGAAATAGAGGCAACCTGCAAGCCGCATTAACTCCTATACAAGATTCTCTTAAGATCATCGAAGACTTACGCACTAAAGTTATCAGTCCCTCACTCCGTCAAACCTACTTCTCCACCGTACAAGGTTATTATCAATTCTACATTGATTTGTTGATGGAACTCCATCAACGAAACCCCTCGCAAGGCTACAATCAACAGGCATTTAACATTAGTGAACGCTCCCGCGCTAGAGTCTTATTAGAATTACTCACCGAAGCCAATGCCAATATTAAAGAAGGGGTAGAGCCCCAATTATTGGCACAAGAAACAAGCTTACAAGGTCAACTCGATGCCACGGAAAAACAACGCTTAGACATCTATAACAATCCTAATAGCACAAATCAACAAAAAACAGCTATCGACCAAAAACACCAAACTCTCTTAGAACAATATCAAAAATTACAAACTGAAATTCGCAGAAAAAGCCCCAAATATGCAGATTTAAAATATCCCCAACCCCTCACCTTAGAACAAGTTCAACAGCAAATTTTAGATGAAGATACAGTTTTATTACAATATTCTCTAGGAGAAAAACAGAGTTATCTCTGGGTAGTCACCAAAGAGGGGATGAACAGCTATCAACTTCCCTCGCAGAAAGAGATAGAAAAGCGGGCAAAGAACCTACTTAAGTTTACTACCCAAAGTAATCCAAAAGCTTTTGCTCAAGCAGTAACTCCATTAAGTCAAGTAATTCTTGAACCTGCTAAAGATAAATTAACCAAAAAACGCATTTTAGTTGTCGCTGATGGCGTATTACAATACATTCCCTTTGCCGCGCTTTCCGTCTCAGAAAATCAACAACCCCTAATTACTCAATACGAAATTATTAACTTACCTTCTAGTTCCAGTTTGGCTACCATTCGCAATGAAACTCAAGCCAGAAAATCTGCCCCAAAAGCTTTAGCTATCCTAGCCAATCCCGTTTTCAGCCGCGATGATGAACGAGTACAAAACGGCAAAACTCCCCTGGCTCAAAAACAAGCCTCAGACTTAAACTCACTTGCCCTAAACCGTTCAGTTAGAAGCGTAGAAGAAGGCAAATTGCTCCCCCTACCTGGAACTCGCCAAGAAGCAGAAGCGATCCTGAAACTCGTCCCAGAAGATACTCAAAAAACCTCCGCTTTCGACTTTGATGCTAATCTCCCTACTGCGACTAACCCCCAATTAAGTCAATATCGCATCGTCCATTTTGCTACCCACGGCATCCTCAATACTGAGTCCCCAGAATTATCAGGGGTGGTGCTTTCGTTAGTGGATAAAAAGGGCAATTTTGTTAATGGTTTCCTGCGCCTCAATGAAATTTTTAACCTCAACCTTCCGGCGGATTTAGTCGTTGTTAGTGCTTGCGAAACTGGATTGGGTAAGGAAATCAAGGGAGAAGGATTAGTAGGATTGACTAGAGGATTTATGTATGCCGGTTCACCTCGTGTATTAGTCAGTTTGTGGAAAGTTGACGATGAAGCAACAGCAGAGATGATGACCAGATTCTATAAGTTGATGTTAGAGAAAAAATTATCACCAGCCGAGGCATTGAGAGAGGCACAGTTAGAGATGCAACTTCAAACCGAGTGGAAGTCTCCCTATTACTGGGCAGCTTTTGTCCTTCAGGGAGAGTGGCGGTAGATGTTGTGAAAAGCATAGCATCCACAACATATAAACTATTGTTTAGTCTTAGTTGTAGATATTGTGGATGATAGGGCAACTATCCCCAAATGTTTAGATTCGGACAAAACGCCTTCTCTGTAAGCTTTTGAGGTAAGCTTTTGAGAGGTTGGATACTCTGACGGTAGATGTTTGGTATCCTTGATTTTGTCCAAAGTCCAAGTTAGCTGCATGATGTGAATATAGGTAAAAGAACAATGCGATTATCTCAAATGCTTTTGGTGACTTTACGGGAAGACCCAGCAGAGGCGGAAATTCCTAGTCACAAACTACTAGTCCGTGCCGGATATATCAAAAGAATTGGTAGTGGTATTTATGCCTATTTACCCCTAATGTGGCGCGTTTTGCAAAAAGTCTCTCAGATTGTCCGAGAAGAAATGGATGCTACTGGCGCACAAGAATGCTTATTACCCCAACTCCAACCATCGGAATTGTGGCAAGAATCTGGTCGTTGGGATACCTACACAAAAGCAGAAGGGATTATGTTTTCTCTGATAGATCGACAAGAGCGTCAGTTAGGTTTGGGACCTACTCATGAAGAAGTAATTACTACGATCGCCAGAGATGCAATTCGCTCCTATCGTCAGCTACCTCTTAACATTTATCAAATTCAAACTAAATTTCGCGATGAAATTCGCCCTCGTTTTGGGTTGATGCGGGGACGGGAATTTATTATGAAAGATGCTTATTCTTTCCACACCGACGAAGAGAGCCTCAAAAAAACCTATAGGGATATGGATGTGGCTTATCGCAATATCTTAACTCGCTGTGGCTTGGAATTTCGTCCTGTAGAAGCAGATTCTGGGGCGATCGGTGGCTCTGGCTCCCAAGAGTTTATGGTACTCGCAGAAGCAGGAGAAGATGAGATTCTCTATACCGAGGATGGGAAATATGCAGCCAATGTAGAAAAAGCGGTTTCTCTTCCCGCAGATGTAGTGGCTTCTCCTTTCACTAGCTATGAGAAGGTAGCAACACCCGATACAGCTACTATTGCTAAGTTGTGCGACACTCTTAAATGTTCTTCTACCGCAGTTGTGAAAAATGTCCTCTACGAGACGATTTATGACAACGAAATTATTGTTTTAGTTTTAATCAGTATTCGAGGAGATGAAGACGTTAATGAAGTTAAGTTACAAAATGAATTAGTCAAACTGGCTGCTAATTATGATGCTAGTACAATTATTTCCTTAAGCGTAGCAGATGCAGACGCACAACAAAAATGGTCATCTCAACCTTTACCCCTAGGTTATATAGCTCCCGATCTAGAGGATAGCTATATTAGCAAAAATAAAAATATCGCGCCTCAATTCCTCCGTATGGTGGATCAAACAGCAACAGACTTAACTAACTTCGTTACTGGTGCAAACGAGTCTGGTTATCACGTGGTAGGTGCTAATTGGGGTGATAATTTTGCTTTACCTGAGTTGGTAGTAGATGTCAGACTTGCTAAGTCAGGCGATCGCGCTGTCCATGACCCCACTCAACTTCTCCAGTCTGCTAGAGGTATTGAAGCAGGACATATTTTCCAGCTAGGGACAAAATATTCTCAGGCGATGGGTGCTACCTATACCAATGAACAAGGTAAAAATGAACCAATCTGGATGGGTTGCTATGGTATTGGGGTATCTCGTATGGCACAAGCAGCAGTAGAACAATCCTATGATAAAGATGGTATTATCTGGCCAGTAGCGATCGCACCTTATCATGCTATTGTGATTATTCCCAACATCAACGACCAAGAAAAGGTACAAGTTGCCGAAAAACTCTACCAAGAATTAAATGCTGTTGGAATAGAAACTCTCCTAGATGACCGTAAAGAAAGAGCAGGAGTTAAATTTAAAGACAGCGATCTGATCGGTATTCCCTATCGTATTACTGTTGGGCGATCGCTATCCCAAGGAAAAGTCGAAGTCATGACGAGAAAAACCAAAGAGTCTCAAGATATTCCTGTAGAAGAAGTGGTTTCTACTATTAAAAACTGGGTTGATCAAGCGATAAATAAATAATTAATTGTTCTGTTCAAAAAGCGCGATCGTGTTGATTTTTATTGGCTCAGGCGATCGTTCTTACTCAAACTTCTTTCTTTAATTGCGACTAGCAATAATCGTTAAAATAATGAGTTTATAATGTGTATTAAAATACACACTAACTTTCAATCATGAGAACTAACATTGAAATTGATGACAAGCTAATGGAAGAAGCTTTTAGTTTGACTAATGTAAGAACCAAAAAAGAACTGGTGCATCTGGCTCTACAAGAATTTATTAAAGCTAAGAAAAAAAAAGACCTTTTAGATTTGAGTGGCAAAATTCAATTTCATGAGAATTACGACTACAAGTCCATGCGAGGCAGTGGGGTGTTGATTTTGGGAAATGCAATCGCCAAAGGGACTTCTTTAAATCAAATTCGATTGGTTTAAAGAAGTCAATTTTAAAAAATATTTTTATTTTTTTGGGATTTATACTGACTAAAATACACTTATTATATTGTATTAATTTTAAAAGGTAATCATTAATTCTCTGTAGTTTAGACTCAAGTAAACAGATTATATATGAACTAAAAAACATGAATTATGAATTATCACCTCTACTTCTAAGAAGAAATAATTTTACTTTCAACTGGCAAGAAAAAACTTTTTTAATGGGAATACTGAATGTTACTCCTGATAGCTTTAGTGATGGGGGAGAGTTTAATAATACTGAATCTGCCTTATCACAAGCTCAGTATATGATCGAAAATGGTGCAGATATTATTGATATTGGTGGTCAATCTACTCGTCCAGGAGCAGAACAAATATCTTTAGAAGCAGAGATAAATCGGGTGATTCCTGTAATTAAAGCCATTCGTAAAAATTATTCTATTCCTATTTCGATTGATACCACTAGAGCCAAGGTAGCAGAAATAGCGGTAGAGGCTGGAGCCGATATTATTAATGATATTTCTGGGGGAACTTTTGAAGTAGAAATGTTGCCTACCGCAGCAAAATTAGGGATACCAATAATTCTTATGCACATTCGTGGTACACCAAAAACCATGCAACAAATGACTGACTATCAAGACTTAGTAGGAGAGATAACTAACTTTTTTACAACTCAAATTAATAAAGCGATCGCCTGTGGTATTGCCAGAGAAAATATTATTATTGACCCTGGTATTGGTTTTGCTAAAGATTCTGCTCAAAATATCGAATTACTCAAAAGATTATCGGAGTTTCAGAGTTTTAAATTACCAATATTAGTAGGAGTATCTCGTAAGAGTTTTATTGGTCATATTCTGAATAAAACTAACCCCAAAGAACGAGTTTGGGGTACTGCTGCTGCTTGCTGTCGTGCGATCGCTGGCGGAGCAAATATTCTCCGAGTTCATGATGTTCCCCAGATGTATGATGTTATCCGAGTCGCCGATGCTTTTAAGTGACTACTCCCGACTCTCATCCTTCGGATAGAGAGCGGGCTTCTCTA
>JASJEK010000348.1 GCA_030064915.1 Xenococcaceae cyanobacterium MO_234.B1 | reverse complement strand
AGCTCATCCTCAGCGCAGAGTTGTGACCACGGTAGTTCTTTCATCTTTGTTAAGTTGCCTTGGTCTTTGAATAATTATCCCCACATTTTACGTCTGTCCGTTGTCTCTGACTAGCCTCCCCCAACCGTTAGATGCGCCCAACATCACCAGTAATATACATTTCCTGATTTTACTCAGCTTTGGCTTCTAGCCAACCTTTAATGGCTCCGGTAATCAAAACTCCTACAGGGTTATCAAGAGCTTTTTCCAAAGCAGCTAGACCACCTTCTTTGGCAGCATTAATGACTCGTTGCTTCCAAGTTGGGTCATTCTCTATGTGCTTAATGGCTTCTGCTGCCACTATCATTTGGTCTGATGTGGTATTGATCGGGTAGGTCTGCTCTAGCTGCTTGAGTAAAGCCTGGATTTCAGCAGCAGCTTCGGCTAGGTTTGGCTTTTCTCCCGCAGCGTAGTAATTACCTTGTACATAATTTCCTTCAATCTTTTCGTTATAGTTACCGCTACCCATGTGAATGTTGCGATCGCCAGCCATATTGTTTTCTTGAATTTGAGTAATATTAATTGGCTTACTAGCCTGTAATCTAATTATTTCCAATAAATTAGTATTTTGCTGGTGAAAATAAGCAATATCTTTATCTTTGGCTTGTAGTAACTTTTTATATTCCTCTTCTTTAGCTTTGAGTGCCAACCCATACTTGCGCTTAAAGAACTTCTCAATCTCTGCTTTATTAGCATCGGCTGGAACTTCAACACGAACTACAAAAGCTCCACCTGACTTTCTTTCTATCGCCTGAATCGCTAACTCACTGCTACCACATTCAACCTGTAGGTTTTGAAATGAGGTGAGAAAAGCTTGCCAATCAATACCATCAGAGAAAATCAGGTCAACAGTCTCTAAAGCCTTTTGGAATAACTTAGTAAATTCTCCTGGAGCAAAGTTTTCGTTAGGATCGTGGGGACGACGTTCTTGAAACTGTCCATGTTCATCTCTTTTTAAATAAACATAGTCACAAACCACATTGTCTAGATTTGTTTCACTGTTGATATTCCAGTTTTCTAAACAGGCTCCAGTAAATGTTGCACCGTTAAAGTTGGTTCCCAGTGCTTGAGTTCTGCCGAGGTTTGCCCCTCTGAGGTCTGCCCCTTCGAGGTTAGCTGAGAAGAGGTCTGCCTCGATGAGGTCTGCCTCGATGAGGTCTGCCTCCAAGAGATGAGCCACTTTGAGGTTTGCTCCGCTAAGGTTCGCCCCTGTGAGATTCGCCCCTGTGAGATTCGCCTGACTGAGGTCTGCTCTTCTGAGATTTCGGTTCGCTGCTCCTTGATTGATAATTTCCCAAACTAAACGCCATTTCTCATCAATAACCGTCTCCTGAGTAATTTGGGCTTCTTTCAAGTTTGCCCCACTGAGGTCTGCATCACTACAGTCTGTCCAACGGAGATTTGCCCCATTAAGGTCTGCCTCCCTGAGGTCTGCCAAACGGAGACTTACCCCACTGAGGTCTGCCTCCCTGAGGTCTGCCAAACGGAGACTTACCCCCCTGAGGTCTGCCTCTCTGAGGTCTATTCTTATTTCAGGATTTTCCTTCCTCCACTGATTCCATGCACTTACCCCTTGCCTAAGCACAGCCAGATGCTCTTCATTTGCCATCCTAAGTCCTCACTGTCCCAACCTCTTCCGCGCTCCCCTCACCGAACCAAGCTGTTTAAGTGCCATTCCAGCAACCAAGCAGACACCACCAGTTATATACAACCCTTTGTTGTTAGTTCCCATGCCCACAAATCGCACGATACCAAATGCCATCAGTGCAGCAATAATGATGGGCATTATTACAACATATTGAGTATGTTCTGGTTTGTCCTGCTTTAGTCCCAGTTTCTCATTCCTGATAATCTTCCTGGCTAACATGGGATTTCTCCCTGCCAAGGGTTGCAGTTCAGCTAGACGAGATTTACTAATCTGTAAACCTTGTTTCTGTGCTTCTGCTTCCATCACTTCTCTAATAGAGCGATCGCTCGGTAACTCCAATTCAATCTCCAACATCTCTAGAAAGATATCTTTCCCTGGATTAGCCACAGCAAAACACACTACTCTTACCCCACTACTAATCATGTCTTCTAACCAATAGCGAATACTGGTAGTCAACCGTTTAGCTTCGGGAAAGATTAAAACTGTATCCTCCCCACTATTGAGCAGAATCTCTTCTTTGAGAGCATCAACCGTTAGGGGTTTATCGTTGCCGTCTTCAGTGGGACAGCCTAACTGCATAGCGATCGCAATAAAGAACTTTTTCAGAGAACCTTTGTAAGTAGCAATGGCACACTGAAACTCCCCTAACATCTCATCATAAAGAGCTTGGGCAAAATCACTTTTACCCGTACCAGCTTCACCGAGGACGATTACCGAATTACCAGCAGCGATCACGCAGTGCCTCGCTTCGCGAGATCGCATTACATACCTTATTGAAAGTATCATCATCTCTGAAATTTACCCTTGCCCTTGTGCTTTTTGACTGCGGTGTTGGGCTAGTAGTTGCTGGGCGATGTCTGCTGGTGTGAACTTTGGGTTAGCCACCTCACGGGCTATAGTTACCTTTTCTTGTAAGTCGGGGGATAGATCCTCAAAGCTCATCTGAGAAGCTAACTGGATTTTAATCAAATCGTTCATTGCCATCCCACGAGCAGCTAATTCTTCCGCGTCTCTGACTAGATTTGAATTAATGTTGGCTGTAGGTTCTTCAGGTTTTACATAGATATCTTCTTCAGTTTGATTATTATTTGAAACTATCTCATTACTATCATCAACTTTCACAATTGAACTACTATCAAAACCATTACGCCTTCCTTTTTCACTAACGTGATTTCTTAAAGCTCTAATTTGCTCTGCTTGCTCATTTGTGAGATAAACTTTACCTTCAGAATCCTTCTCCGGCTTGATGTCTAGATAGTTTAAGTCTTTGTAATAAGCATCCTTTTTAATACCTAGTTCTTCCATTAGTGCTTCGGGACGGATGCAGTTAGTAGGTGCAGAATTCTGGGTCATAGTGGCGAAAGTGTCATAAAAAATTTTTTCCTTGTGTACATAATATGAAAACTTGAAATAAATTTTTATGATCTAAATCACAACAATCGCGCTCTGTACCCAGAAACCCCCCCGAAACACCAACATCAATTCTGTACTGCTACAAATTACCGAGAATAGGATGACTATCGACTGGGTGAGATAGAAGAGAGATTTTGAGGCGCATCTTAAAAGTTGATGTGAGTTGAACCACGACTATGTAAGGTTTTAGGGTCATCTAATCTTGGTTCATCCTTGGGTAGTTGATAGAGTTATCTTTGCTATCGCTGTGATAGTCAGGATTTTAGTTTGTACTATATGTTTAGACCATTAAAGGTTTAACCTTTTAACCTCTAAAGGTATTAGACGTTTATAGGTTTAAGGGTATTTAGTATTAGATGATTAACCCTTAAAGGTATTAGATGATTAACCAAATAAAGTATTAAGCCGTTAACCATTAATCCAATATTGGGTTTAAATGATAAACGTAGTAAGGGAATAAGGTATTAACGTAATAAGGTATTAGACCTTAATAGGATATTATGTTGAAGGTCGCAGTTTTTAACTTCAAGGGTGGCACGGGCAAAAGCACCACTACTCTTAATCTGGGTGCTTGTTTGGCTACCTCTAAGCGGAAGGTTTTAGTTATCGATTTGGATGGACAAAGGACACTTAGTTTTGGTTTAGGACTAGATGGAGATGCTCCCACAGCTTTGAATTGGTTAAGTGATGAAGAGATACAACCACTGGCAACTAATACTAAGAATCTCTGGTTGATACCAGGGGACTTGGGAATGTTTCAACTAGATACTGACTCCGATCTATTCACTCCAGCCCTAGCTAAGTTAACTGAATTTGATATTTGTTTAATGGACTGTTCCCCTGGTTTGGGTATTGCTTCAGTACAGGCAATATTGAGCAGCGATCGCGTGTTAATGCCAGTTATCTGTGAACCAGCAGTATTAAAAGGACTATCAGAAGCAGTGCAGTTAATTCGTGATGAACGCCCCTCAACTCCCATTGATGTAGTCAGAGTAAGATATCGTCCCAAGTTAGTCATTACCAGAGAAGCTGACCAATTGTTAAGCGAAGCAGCAGAGGAGTTAAATTATCGCTTACTCAAAACTACCGTACCTGAAAATATCTCCGTAGCAGAAGCGATCGCCCATCAACAACCCGTTACTGCTTATTCATCCCGTTCATCGGGGGCAAAAGCTTATAAATCACTAGCTACTGAATGTATGAGGGTTTGGTAAATGAATAAAAAGAAGATGGGTGCAATGACAAGCTTAAGTAAACTATCGGGAATTAAATCTAAACCTGACCATACGACCGAAGTAGTTACCCCTAAGCCTGAAGTAAACAAATCTGAAGTTACAGAGGACAAGAAAGAGAATACAAAAGCTAAAGTTAGTAAAAAGAAAGCTCAGAAGAAGACACGGGAAAAACTGGTCACAGTGAATATCAAGATTAGAGAAGACCAAAAGAAATGGCTCGCTGATACTGCTAGTCAGGTAAGAAATAATAATTCCTCTCCCGTACCCCCAGCCGAGAGGGTATATCCTCAGCATTTGATTGGCGTGGCGATCGATTTACTTAAAAATGCTGATGTTGATTGGGGTGAAGTTAAGAATATTGAAGAGTTACGGAAACATATAAACCTATAAAGGTATTAGACCAGTCGATAACCCCAATAGCCACTCATCATTCCCATAAATAATTATGATTAAAAGCACCAGCTACAGAGGATGACGACAACCATGAGGATCACGATAATCAGGTATTTGTTTGAGATAGTCAATTAAGCTTTTATCCATGATTATTTGAACTATAAGAGCAAATATATAGTTTTTAACCTCTAAAGCTTTAATCTGCCTCTTTTTTCTCGAGAATGAAACAGCCCTGCCCTCGAGCTGATCTCGATTAAGCTATTGATGTTTTCAGACGCTCCTAACTGAAGTTCCCCCATACAAATGTACGAAAAAGCCCATGAAATGCTTTTCATATAAGGGTTACAGCGATTGTCCAAAAAAGAGACGTACCCATGTAGGTTATTGATTTATGTTTGCGCTGCCGCAGGCACTCGCGGAGCGAGACCGCAGTAACCTAAAAATATAGGTGCGCTGCCGCGCTGCGATAGCAGGGGCGTAAGCCTAGGCACTGCGGAGCAGACCGCCTCAAAACCCGCCTCATGAAGGCAGGAACGATTGTACGAGCGTAAGGGCGACTGAAAAAATGGTTGAAAGTCGCTCTAGTCAAGGCTTACCGCTGATTCGCTTGGGGGGAACTTCAGTCAAAGACGTTCTCGACCTAGCCATCAGTTACCTCAAGCTAGTTCCCCAGGCGAAGCAATGGCTCTGGGCAGTAATCAAGGTCTGGGTCAAGGATTCCTTCTGGCAACTTTTCCCTGGCTACTACCAAGCACTCTCTCCACCGTGAAGGAGCTAAACCCTTGTGAACTTAGAGCTGTCTTTAGTCCGACGAGCAGCTCCCGATTGGCGAACCAAAAAGTGCGATCGCTACACTCTGAGGCGATCTGCGTAGCAGCGCGGCGGGCGCACAGATAGGTCACAACACGCGCCTTAAATTTAGAATGAACCCAGGTAGAACGTCTTCGCCGGACAAGTTGGTGGGATTTTCCAACACTTCTACATCCCTCCCAGGGCGATAAATTTTCACCCTTCTGTTTTGTGGGTCAATTAACCATCCTAGTTTGGCTCCGTTGTAGATGTATTCCCGCATCTTGGCTTGCAGCTTGGTGAGGCTATCCGATTCGGAGCGCAGCTCGACAACAAAGTCCGGGCAGAGGGGAACGAATCCTTTTCGCTGTTCTTGGGTTAATGTCTCCCAGCGTTTCCGGCTGACCCAGGAAGCATCAGGAGAACGGTCGGCTCCACTAGGGAGCCTAAACCCAGTAGAGGAGTCAAAGGCAACGCCAAGTTCTTCGTGTGTTTCAAACCAGTTACCGAGTTGGGTACTGATACGGAGATTGCGCTTGCCTGATTCGCCTCCTGTGGGTGGATTCACGATTAACTCTCCTTGTGCGGTGCGTTCTAGCCTTAAGTC
>JASJEK010000347.1 GCA_030064915.1 Xenococcaceae cyanobacterium MO_234.B1 | reverse complement strand
GCCATCCCACTCATATCCTCTTGAATCAACTCACTTAGATCCGAGAGGTTTTCTTGTACTTCTTTCTGGCGATCGCGTAAGTTGTTACTAAACAACTGTACCGTAATAATCATCAAAGGATAGATCACAATTGCCATCAGAGTCAGACGTACATTAATCCTCAACATAAAAGGCAAAGTCAACCCATAGGCAAAGATAATATTCACCAAACTTAAAACCGAAAACCCTACCAAACGACGCACATTATCCAGATCGCTAGTTGCGCGGTTAATTAAATCTCCAGAAGTATTATTGGCAAAATAACCAGGTTCGAGAATCAGTAGATGCTGAAAGATTCTCTGTTTCAGATCAAATTCTACCTGTCTCCCTGCCCCAAAAATCGAGATGCGAGATACCATTCTAATAACCCACATCACCGAAGCGAGGACCAATAAAATCAGCCCATAACGGGATAATTGAGCAAAACTAAAATCAGCATTTAGCTGATCGATACTGTTACTGATCAGTAGAGGAATATAAACACCTAGTACATTAACAATCAACAGAGAAACAATCCCCAAAGATACCATACGCCAATGGGGAAGGAGATAAGTAACGAGTTTTTTTAGTCGGGAGTTGGTCTTCATGCAAGATATTGTGACAATATATACATTGTAAAGGGATTATCTGTAACATAAGCCCCTCCCCTGATAGGCTACGGTATACACACAAGTACTGGTCTGTCAATTTTGAAATGATGGGTTTAGACAAGCAGGGGCACCGAAGGGGGGAAATATTCCAATCAATAAACATTTGAGTTCGACAGATAACTTAAAGTCCCCCCACCTCCGGCAGGCAGGGCTGTTTCATTCTGGGTTAACCATCTAATTCCGCTAAAACTTTATTCAGTTGTATTAAAAGCGATGGTAGGTCATAATTTACTACTTGCCAAACTATATCCAAATCAATTTCAAAATAAACATGAGCTAAACGATTTCTCATTCCTTTCATTTGTCGCCAAGGAATACTAGAATATTTAGCTTTGCAATCATCAGAAATATTATTAGAAGCTTCTCCAATAATTTCCAACAATCTTTCTAATGCCAAAATTAACATTTCATCATTTTCTAAATCTTCTCGACTGCGATTTTGGACAAAAGAAATTGCTTGTAATGCTGATTTCTGAATATGTTTTAAGCGAGTCAGATCATCAAGTGCGCTCATATATCACTTTCGCTTCTGACATAACTATGTCTCGAATATAAGAACTTAATTCGGCTGGAGTCCTTAAATCTACATCCCTTTCGATTATATTAGATAGTTCATCTTGCATTAGAACAATATCCCAACCAGGGGTTTTTCCTGGTTGAAACTCAACTAAAATATCAACATCACTATAATCTGTAAAATCATCTCTCAATACAGAACCAAATAAAGCAAGTTTATTAATATAATTACGCTGACAAAAACTCTCAATTTCTTGTAGAGGGAGATGAATAGCTAAAGTAGATTTAATATTATTAGGGTTCATTATTCTTAAAATTGATTTAAGCAAATTCTGTGTAAAAGGTTGGTAAACGGTTCTAAAAACAAGCCATATAAAATCAAAATAACTTCTCCCAGTCTCCTTGTCTCCCAGTCTCCTTGTCAACCACAACCTTTATCTTTTGTTGATAAATACTCTCTAAAGTTAGGTAATTGCGATACAGTCAATATAAATACCTACTCTTATTCTTATATATGGCACCGAGACGCAAAGCAGATCAAGAAAATCAACCCTCAATATCTATTTGTACTGACTATACCAAGATTGACAAAGAGAAACTTTCACAGATGTATCGTCATTATGTAGATATGAAAGAACAATATCCCCACACTTTATTGCTGTATCGGGTAGGAGATTTTTTTGAATGCTTTTTCCAAGATGCGGTGACTATCTCCCGTGAGTTGGAATTGAGACAAACCAGCAAGGAAGCAGGGAAAGAAGTGGGGAGAGTCGCCATGACAGGAGTACCCCACCACGCCCTAGAACGCTACAGTACCATGTTAGTAGAGAAGGGTTATGCGGTAGCAATTTGCGATCAAGTAGAAGACGCATCTGTAGCATTAGCAGAAAAGCGGATTGTGCGTCGGGAGATCCAAAAGTTGTTAACTCCTGGTACTCTTACTGATGATGGAATGCTGAGAGCAAGACGCAATAACTTTTTAGCAGGAGTGGTTATTGCTGGGGAACATTGGGGTTTAGCTTATGCAGATATTTCTACAGGGGAGTTTTTCACTACTCAATCTCGGGATTTAGGCAATTTAACCTTAGAGTTGCTGCGTCTGCAACCATCAGAAGTCTTGATTCCTACTAACGCCCCCGATATTAACGGCTTACTGCGCCCAGGAGAAAAATCAGAATATCTTGCAGACTGCTTACCCGATAGTTTTTGTTATTCTTTGCGCCCTCAAAAGCCTTTTAATTTAGTCGAAGCTAGTCAAAGACTTAAGGAGACTTTTAATGTTACTTCTCTAGAAGGGATGGGTTGCGCTAATAATCCTCTAGCAGTTAGGGCTGCTGGAGGATTATTAGAATATGTAGAGGATACCCAGAAAGCTTATCAGGTTTCCCTGCAAACTCTCAAAACTTACAGTCTGGCAGACTATTTAATCTTAGATCATCAGAGTAGGCGCAATCTAGAAATCACTCAAACTGTTAGAGATGGTACCTTTTACGGTTCTCTATTATGGGCTTTAGATCGTACTGCGACAGCGATGGGGGGTAGGGCGTTACGCCGTTGGTTACTGCAACCTCTAATAGATATCAAGGGAATTAAAGCGCGACAAGATACCATTGGGGAGTTGGTAGAAAATACTTCTCTACGGCAAGATTTACGAGCTATGCTCAAAAAAATCTATGATATTGAGCGATTATCGGGTAGAGTGGCTTCTGGGAGTGCTAATGCACGGGATTTATTAGCTTTAGGCGAATCTTTAGTTAGATTAACAGATTTAGCAACTACCGCTAGTTATGGTACCTCTCCCTATCTCAAAGCCATTCAAAAAGTTCCCCCAGAATTAGAAGAATTAGGGCAATTTGTCATTGATAATTTGGTAGAGTCTCCCCCCCAACATATCAAAGAAGGGGGATTAATTCGGGATGGAATTAATTCTAAGTTGGATGAGATGCGCCAGAGACTAGAAGATGATAAAGAATGGTTAGCTAATCTGGAAATAACTGAAAGAGAACGCACTGGGGTGAGTAATCTCAAAGTTGGTTACAATAAAACCTTTGGTTACTACATTAGTATGCCTCGCTCGAAAGCGAATCAAGCCCCTGATAATTATCAAAGAAAACAAACTTTAACTAACGAAGAAAGATATATTACTTCCGAATTAAAAGAAAGAGAAACTCGGATACTAACTGCTAAAGATGATCTCAATAATTTAGAGTATGAAATATTTACCGAATTACGTACTAAAGTAGCAGAAAAAGCTACTGAAATTCGCAGTATTGCTAAAGCGATCGCAGCTATTGATGTTTTAGTCGGTTTAGCAGAAATTGCGGTTTATCAAAACTACTGTCGCCCCGAAATGATCGAAGGTAGAGAAATCTTTATTGTCGATGGCAGACACCCTGTAGTCGAACAATCTCTAGGAGATGGATTTTTTGTTCCCAACTCTACCAATATGGGAAATAATAGCAATAATAACAGTACAAATAAAAGTACAAATAACAGTACAAACTCAGACCATAGTCCTGATTTAATTATTCTGACTGGGCCTAATGCTAGTGGCAAAAGTTGTTATCTCAGACAAGTAGGATTGATTCAATTAATAGCTCAAATCGGTAGTTTTGTTCCAGCAACCGAAGCCAAATTAGCCATCTGCGATCGCATTTTTACCAGAGTTGGGGCAGTAGATGACCTAGCTACAGGACAATCTACTTTCATGGTGGAAATGAATGAAACAGCTAATATTCTCAATCATGCTACTAGCAAATCTTTAGTTTTATTAGATGAAATTGGTCGTGGTACTGCTACTTTTGATGGTCTTTCTATTGCTTGGTCAGTAGGAGAATATTTGGCAACAGCAATTCAATCTCGCACTATTTTTGCTACTCACTATCATGAATTAAATGAGTTAGCATCTATCTTAACCAATGTAGCCAACTATCAAGTAATGGTCAAAGAATTAGCTGACAAAATAATCTTTCTTCATCAAGTATTTCCCGGTGGGGCAAGTAAATCCTATGGCATAGAAGCAGGAAGATTGGCAGGTTTACCCCCTTCTGTAATTAAACGGGCTAAACAAGTAATGAAACAAATTGAAAAACACAGCAAAATTGCTCTAGGCTTACGAGAAGGCATCAAACAAATGTCCCCAGTTAATAACGGTAAGGGTAACCCAGAACAATTGATTGAACAATTAGATATCTTTACCGATTAATTACATTGATCATTTATTATTTATTATTTACTAGTAACCTTTTTAAGGTTTAATGGTCAATGTTTAATGTTTAATGGTCAATAGTTAATGTTCAATGTTAGTTTTTTAATGATAAAACGGATATAAACCCTGGACTGAACTCAATATATCTATGGAAGAACAAACTAGCTATTTAGAACAAAATATTGATTTAGCTCAACTCACAGGACTAATTCCTTTTTTCCAGGGGTTACCTAGGGAGAGTTTGCAAAAACTTACCAGTCATTTCGTCATACTCTCTCATCCTGCTAGCCAAATTATCCTGCTAGAAAATGATTGGGGCGGTTCAGTCTATTTTATCCTAGAAGGTTGGGTCAAGATTCGCACCTACAATTTTGAGGGCAAAGAAGTCACTCTCAACATTATTGGTAAAGGGGAAATTTTTGGTGAAATGGCAGCATTAGAAAAAATGCCTCGTTCTACTGATGCTATTACTCTAACTCCTACCACAATCGGCAGAATCCCCTCGGAAAATTTTGTAGATTTACTCACTACAGAGCCTATGGCAGGAGTACGTTTATCAAAATTAATGGCAAAAAGAATCCGACAAGTTAATCGCAGATTACAACTTCGGGATGCTGATAGTACCTCTAGGGTAGCAGATGCTATTCTATTTCTGGTAGAAGGACAAGGAATAGAGGGAGAACTAGGAACAGAAATTCCTTACTTACCTCATCGAGAAATTAGTGGGTTGAGTGGACTAGCTAGAGAAACTGTCACTAGAGTCTTAACCAGACTCGAACAAAGAGGATTAATTCAAAGGGATACGAATTTATTACGGATTCCCGATCTCATGGCTTTAGAAGACGCCATAGGCTAGTTAAGCTTCGAGACTTTTGACGTAGATTCTTTGTCCTTTGGAATTAAACATTAAAAATCATTTTATGGCTACTGAAAAGCACGAAAATCAATATTCATCTGATTCGGAATCATTTTTGGATACAAGTAACTGGGTAGATGGAGAAGATTGGGAACAAGTTCCACCAAAGGAATCTATTGCTAAAGCGAAAAACTCCAAAATTACTACTAATACAGTCATTACCGTAGAAACGGCTTTTCTAGCTAGTGCTGCTAGTTTGATTTGGTTAATTAATTATTATTTTCCCTTGGGTCCTTTCCTGAGAATTTTTTTTCCTATTCCTATAGCTCTAGTTTATTTACGTCGAGGTAATCGTGCTTCTTGCATGACAGCTTTAGTAGCAGGATTGCTTTTATCTGTCTTGATGGGTCCAACTCGCAGTATTATTTTCCTAATTCCCTATGGCTTAATGGGAATACAGTTAGGGGCTTGTTGGCACAGAAAAATTAGTTGGTCTTTGTCAATTCCCTTGGGAGCATTAATTGGTAGTCTGGGTTTGTTGTTTCGCCTGTGGCTATTTTCGATTCTGTTGGGTGAAGACCTCTGGGTCTATATGATTACTCAAATGACCGAGATAGCAGATTGGATTTTTCTTAAGTTAGGTATTCTGGCTCAACCTAGTTTTTTCCTGATTCAGATATTGACGATAGTAATAATTTTTATTAACAATTTGATTTATCTTGTTGCGGTACATCTAATTGCTTTGATGTTGTTAGACCGTCTAGGAAATCCGATTTCTCGTCCACCTCAATGGCTACAAGTCCTTTTAGATTAATGATTTATATCTATAGCCAATGGCACAAGGGACAACGTTGGCTAAGACGCTATCAA
>JASJEK010000087.1 GCA_030064915.1 Xenococcaceae cyanobacterium MO_234.B1 | reverse complement strand
CTTACCCCCTGCGGTGATATATACCTTCGCCCCAATGCCATCTCGATTAGAAATGACTCCTTCTAAATCAATTTCTAACCAATGATTATCATTACCTTGATTTTGGAACAGTTGCACTGGGCCATCTTGATTCAGTAAGGCTAAGTCTCGCCCGTTGGTTACTAACAAATCGACAAATCCATCCAGATTATAGTCAACAGCAGTGACAGAATCCCCAATACCTACCGTCGCACCAGCAGCACCAGCACCATCTTCTAGGGGGATAAAAGTACCGTCCCCTTGATTTTGATAAAAGATATTTGGTTCATTGACTACCTGATTTGCGGTGACAACATAGATATCCTCATCCATATCATTGTCAAAATCTGCTGCTACTGCACTAAATCCGGCATTTCTGACCTGATTAATGCCCGATGCTGCACTAAAGTCTTCTAAAGTCCCATTATTATTAATTAAGAGAATATCTCCTTGAGGAGCGCGATCGTTATTGAAGCCAATGGCGGATATATTAGATATGGTGGCACTAGAATCGACAAATCCGAGTAATAAGTCTTTATTAGCAGAAGACAAAACCACTTCCCATTCCTGAGAATCGGGATTGTAACCAATATAAATCCCTTCATCCACTCCCGCAGTATAAGAGCTAATTCCTTCTACATTAGGGTCATCTGAGGAGAGAGAAAACTCCAAATTATCAGGATTAAAGCCAGAAGCCCCAATAAAAATATTATCCCCATCAATCAAGTCTTGACCAAAAGCAAAGGTAAAGAAGTCAAAGTTGAGATTTCCTGACGTTTGAAATCTTACTCCCTTGGTAATATTGCTTTGAGACTGTAATCTGAAACGAATTTTTTGGTCATTATCTTGAGCAATACCAGAGTTATCTAAACCTTGTCTAGTTATATAGAGATCGGGAAGAAGATCCCCATTAAAGTCAGTAGAAATAAAGTCATTACCTCTTAAGCCACTGGGAATAATATCACTGGAAATATCTTCAATGGTACGAGAGTCATAAATTTCTAGTCCTGTAACGACATCTATAACAGCAAGTTCAAAAGCATTATCCCCTAAGAAATCCGATAAAAACCCGAAATTACCCCTTGATAAATCGAAATTAAGAGTATTCCTTAAGTCTTCAAAGACGGAAGCCCCTTGAATTGGCTGTTGCTGCTGGAAGATAGTCGCAGGAACTAATCCATCAGTTCTTTCTCCTGAACCAACAAACAAATCGAGTAATCCATCCTGATTGGAGTCAAACCACACAGGATTTCTCGCACGAGACCCCGTATACTCTAAGCCATAGAGAGAGGCTAAATCTTCTAGTTGTCCTTGTTGGTTAACAAATAATTGATTTGCTAGTCGGGGGTTTGTCAGACTTCCTGTTCCAGAATCTCCCCCTACTAACTGTATTAAGTCTTGATCTCCATCATTATCAAAATCAGCCCAAGCAGCACCATGTCGATCTCGTCTAACTAAATTAACAAATATTTCCGAAGTTACATCCAGAAATGTTCCATCCCCTTGATTGAGATAGAGATTAGCAGGATTGCCATGATTAGCAATCCATAAATCAGGTAGGTTATCGTTATTGAAATCTCCCCAAGAAGAGCCATAGGTGACTCCCACACGGGAAATTCCCGACTCATTAGTAACTTCTTGAAATAGCATTTATGTATGTGGATCGGTAAATTTGGAGCTACTATAAGTCTTACCCATAATAGCCAGTAAAAACTGGTTCTGCTGACCCTGTCATATAGACTCTATTGTCGGCTTCTGACCATTCAATCTTTAAACAGCCCCCTGGTAATTCTACTGTGCAAGTGCGATCGCATTTACCATTAAGCACACCAGCTACCACTGAAGCACAAGCCCCTGTACCACAAGCCAGAGTGATTCCTGCACCTCTTTCCCAGACACGCATCTTGATATAATCTGGCTTAACTACTTGGATAAATTCTGTATTAGTCCGTTGGGGAAAAACAGGATGATGTTCAAATAACAGACCAATTTGTTCTAAGGGAACTGCACATGCATCAGATACAAAAGTAATACAATGAGGATTACCCATACTCACACAAGTAACTAACCACGTTTTGTCTGCTATTTCTAAAGATTGTGCGATGACTTTCTCTGACCCATCAGTTAAGGTAGTAGGTATTTCTTGTGCCGTTAACTGGGGTTGTCCCATATCTACTTTGACTTTGCCATTACCTTGTAATTGAGGGGTAATAACTCCTGCTAAGGTCTGAATTCTGTAAGTTTTATTAACTTCTCCAATTCCTTCGAGATCGGCGATAAACTTGGCTAGACAGCGAATACCATTCCCACACATTTCTGGTTCTGAACCATCAGAATTGTAGATTCTCATGGTGTAATCCGTATCTTCCTCACCTGGAAGGACGAAAATAACACCATCAGCACCAATGCCAAAATGGCGATCGCACATAGCTACTGCTTGTTCTGGAGTAATTATCGCTTGGGTGGTATGACGATTATCAATCAAGATAAAATCATTACCTAATCCTTGATATTTGCTGAACTGAATCCCCATTTTTCATCTTTTTCTTTACCTAACTTCGTTTTATTATGACTGAATTTGATACTGGTTTACCTAGCATTAAACAACTTCAAGGCTATGTCAAAGACAACCAGGAAGTAGAACTCAAGCTAGTTACTGATGATCTAATAGTTGGTAAGATTATGTGGCAAGACCCTCAATGTATTTGTTTATTAGACCACTACGACCAACCGACATTGATTTGGCGACAAGCTATAGTTTATCTCAAGGCAAAAGCCTAAGAGAGCGTCTGACATGGATTAAAGATATTAAACTAGCTAATAACTATTAGCTTTAAGACAGACATTTTTTCTATCTATTCACATTAGACGTAATTTTTAAACTTTTAACTGACGAAAAAAGATGCCAAACTTGGTTAAGTATGTTCAATCGCCCTATTAGTAATTATCAATTGATAGAAATTAACTATCTTCAGGAAATCGGATAATATCATCATCCCCTAGATATTCCCCATTCTGGACTTCAATCATCACCAAAGGAATGACTCCCGGGTTTTCTACTCGATGGGGGGTATTCATTGGGACATAAGTAGATTGCTTCTGATGTAATAAAGTCTCTTTGCCATCAATAATTAGCTTCGCTGTTCCTGAGACGACTATCCAATGTTCACTACGATGATAGTGCATCTGGGTACTAATATGCTGTCCTGGTTTAACTTCAATACGATTGATTTTATACCGTTCCCCTTTTTCTAAGACGATAACTTGTCCCCAAGGAGGTGTCCGACGAGTAGCCGATGTTTCTTGTTTGAGAACTTCTACGGGCTTTGTGCTATTAGTAGATTCGCTCATGACTGAAGTAAAGAAATGACTAAGTTCTATTTTACTTTACATATCATATTGTTACTTTACGTACATATTCAGTCCACTTTCTCTGCTTGGTAAGTATAAAAGTAATCGAATATCCCTACTGTTTTAAATTCATAATCGGGAACAGCACTAGGAATAGACAAATCAGTTTGATAGATACTAAAAACTAGAAAATTATTCCTCTGGGTGGTTTTAGCGATCGCAAGTGCCAACTGAGGACGAGCTATATCCACTAAAATAGTACAAGAATTTTCGAGAACTTCCGTAACTTCTTGACAAACACGATCTTTAAGATAAGAGTTTAAAGCTTTAGATGCATACTGTTCGTATTTTTTTGTTCCTGGATTAGTCGTAATCAGAATTCCAATAGTTACAAAGAAGATAACTTTGATGATAGCTAAGATCAATCTTGAATGGCTCATTCCTTTGGGGGATAAATAAATTTGTTACGAAACATCTACCCGATTTTGTAATAATTCGTTACAATAATACTATAAATACCGCTGGCTGGCTTATAAAAAAACTTTAATCTTAACTTAATGTCAAAATTCTGGGAATAGCTAACAATCATTCCTACTACTAGAATCGTCATAGCTATCATGACTGCTATGGTTACTACTTTCCCTTTCTGTACTTTCTGTACTTACTACTTCACTGGTTAATTCTTCTCTACTGTTATAGTCATTAGGAGTATAGTCATTAGGAGTTAACCAGTAGTCCTCCTTATAGTTAACATTGGGTTGGTCGTAATCTAGCTCTAATTCTAAGTCTAAATTCTTAGTATCGGGTTGGTCGTAATCTAGCTCTAATTCTAAGTCTAAATTCTTAGTATCGGGTTCGTCGTCTAGGTCTAAGTAGTTTGCTTCATTGTCATTATCTATTGATACATTTCCCCGACTACTCTCCCAAGCACTATTAATGGCTTGGTAATCAGCCTCATAGTCATAATCATAGTCTCGGTACAGATAATTATTTCCTCTTCTTCTCCTATAACGACGTTGTAGCTTCCGTACCCATTTCCACAGAACTCCCAAAATCAAGATAATAAGAGTAATTGAAACCAACAGCAAAATAGTATTCATTAATCTAGTAAATAAATCAGTTTAATTAAAAATTTTTTCCAGTAGTTAGTTGTCACGACTTGGCAATTTAGAATAATTGTAAGCAACCAATTAGAGAAATATGGTTATTTGAGCCTCTTTTAATGGTTGCTACAACCCCTATGTTTTAGCTTTTAAATAGGGGGTAACTTTTGCCCTTTCGCTAAGTCTATTATTAATTTGCTATTAATGGACGGGAACTGGTACTAACTCAAGTTACTATTTATAAAAATATTATTATCCCAGAAAAATTTCCACCAAAAAATTACTGATCTTTGATAGATGTTACTTATTTTTTCAGCAAAAATACTGATTTTTTCGTATAAATACTTATATTGAAACCTTTAAGCAACTTTAGAATTGTAACTAGTAACTGGGGTTATTATTTAGTTAAGCCATGTTTGAGCGCAAAACGCACTAACTCAGTACGACTATTTGTCCCAGTTTTACTAAATAAACGGCTAACATATTTTTCTACATTTCTCACACTGGTGTTGAGATCGCGAGCAATTTCTTTATTCATCAAACCCTGAGCTACTAAATCTAGCACGCTTTGTTCTCTAGGGGTTAATTCAATACTGATGGGGGGGGGTGTAGTGACTAAACCAGAATTATTCCCCATTTGTCCGTGTAAAATATCTTTGATGGATTCTAACTCTTTAGTAATTTTTTCTAATTCTGAACTATCGCTACTGGTTTCAGCGATCGCCTTGCGTCTTTTCAGTAGATTTCTTATAATTGCTTCTAATTCTTCAGGATCAAAGGGTTTCGCCAAATAAGCATCACAACCTGTATCGTGTCCTTTGATGCGATCGCTTGTCATCCCTCTAGCAGTAAGAAATACTACAGGAATTGCTTGATAACGAGGGTCTTCCCGTAGTTGTTCGAGAAACTGATAACCATCTATTTGAGGCATCATAATATCGGAAATAATCAAGTCTGGCGTTTCCTGCTGCAAAATTTGCCAGGCTTCTTCTGCATTACTAGCTGTAGAGACTTGCCATTCTTCGTTATCTTCTAGATAAGCTTGTACTGATTCTCTAACCCCAGGTTCATCATCAACTAAAAGTAATTTTTGTGGTTCTGCCATTATTGAGTTCTCTGCGGGTTAAAACGACCCAGATTCTATAAGGTCTTTACAAGACGGGACGAGGCGTTAAGTTAAAGAAGTGGAACGAAATTCCCTGTGATGCGCCCATCATAAATCCACGTCTGTTTACATCTTATACGATTTGACACTCTCCTTGCTAAAGCACCGCTTCCCTAGGAGATTCTTAAGATCTAAAAACATCATATCTGAATGGCTGCATTCCCATCTGAATTAATCTTGAATCCCTTAGCTGCCAAATAACCGCCAGGGACGGCGAGCGCCGTCCCTGGGTTGCTTCCAAGAAACAATAATGTTTCTGTTGTACTACTAGCTTCTGTATCTCCTGATTGATTAACTACTGAGCTTGTATGGTACCTAAAGCTGCTTCTACCTTATCTACTACATTATCAGGTAAAGGGATATAGCCTAGTTCTTCGGCAAAAGCTTGCCCGTCGGTGAGTGACCAATTAATTACTTCTTTAAATGCGTTGAGTTTATTAGCATTGTCATAATTCTGATAAGCTAAAATCCAACTGTAGGAAACAATGGGATAGGAATCTGCACCTTCAGGGTCATTAATAAAAGCACGGAGATTTTCTGGTAAAGTTACTGCACCCAAAGCTTTGGAAGCAGACTCACTCGAAGGAGCGATATATTTTCCTGCTTTATTTTCTAGAGAAGCTGTAGTAATATTCTGTTGTTTAGCATAACCATACTCAATGTAACCGATCGCACCTTCGGTCTGTAAAATTTGAGCCGTTACCCCTTCGTTTCCTTTAGCTCCAATTCCTGTAGGCCATTCTACAGTTTTACCACTACCTACTTTTTTCTCCCATTCTGGGCTTACTGCACTAAGGTGTTGAGTAAATACACCAGTTGTGCCACTTCCATCGGAACGATGAACAACGGTAATCTCGCTATTTGGTAAGTTGAGGTTAGGATTGATCTTTTTAATTGCAGGGTCGTTCCATTTAGTGATTTTCCCTAAGAAAATATCTGTATATGCTTGACGGGATAGTTTTAATCCTTCTAAACCAGGAAGATTGTAAGCGAGTACAATACTTCCTGCGGTCATAGGCAATAAGACTACTCCCCGATTAACTTTAGCAATTTCCTCGTCTTTCATGGCGACATCGCTAGCACCAAAATCTACAGTTTGTTGGGTAAACTGTTCTACTCCTGCACCACTACCAACGGATTGATAGGTTACCTGAATGTTAGGATTCTGTTTGTTATATTCTGCAAACCATCTCTGATATAGAGGGGCAGGAAAACTGGCTCCAGCACCAGTAATAGACACAGAATTACCATTACTGCCTGTACCACCACCACAGGAAACGAGACCCAGAGTGAGAGCTAGAAAGGGGGCTAACAATGCTTTACGTCGGACAGAAATTATAGACACCATAGATATTGTTGATTGTTCTGTAAATAAGAATCTGATATTAATTTGCTTAGTTGATTCTAAGTGTAGAAATTACCCTGATTCCATTAGCTGAAGTTAAAGACAAGGTAATTACAAGGTTAAATTTAGATGAAAAACTGAGTAATTTTGCTTAAACCAGCAATTAATGTTTGCTTTAAGCTTTAAATAGCAATAGGAACGCTATAGCTTAACGTCCCTACTAAATAATGAATCTAGCTTAAGCTGGCTCATTGCCAGGTTTTAGAACTTGAAGGTAGTCCGAATTATCCCGACGACTTCCGCATCATTATCACTATCGTGATCGGGGCTGGTAATTACGTAAAACCCTGGAGTAATGAGAATATTGTCGCTGAAGGGGAATTTGTAAAGACCTTGGATTACAACCGAGCTATCATCGTCTTCAAAAGCATTCTCGCTGTCAAAGCTTTTCGGGGGAACACCTACAGAGACAGAGAGAACTCCGCCTTCTCTAATGAGGTCTAAGATGGAGAAGCTCCCACCAACGGTAAAGTATTTGGCATCCGCATCTAGAGCTTCTCTAAATGCATTGGGAGCTAATTCCTCACTAAAGGCTACACTGCCCCAAACACCGAAATTATACTTCTCTCTCAGAGTGTAGTTTACAGCTAAACCAACGTTGTGGACACGGGCAGCTGAGTTGTCAGCGTAAGGGTTTCTCCCTTCAAGACTACCGGTGCTACCAGTCAGATTGACATTTCCTCGACTCTGATATTGATAGCGGTAAGTAACGGCTAAATCTAGGTTTTCCAGAGGAGAATAGCCTACTTGTATGCCTGTGCTGAAAGAACCATTATACAAACCATTTCCTTCACTGGGATTGCCCGCACCATCATCATCTGCTAGATACAGAGTTGTTAAGGTTAACTTGTCTGGGATCCATTCATAAATAATTCCTCCACCAGCACCCTCGGAACCTCGGAAAAGGAGCGGGTCATAACGCAGGAACCGAGAAACTGAACCAGTGGCACTAGACTCAAGTACGGGGTTAACAACGTCAAAGATGTTGTCTAAATCTAACGATTGCGCACCGACGTAGAAAACAAATTTTTCGCCTATGGGGAAGCGATAGTACAAGTCATCGATTTCAAGGTCGTTGTCCTCAGGACCGTCAAAACCAAGGCGAGCCATATCAGTTTCAGGTCTTCCCACCCGATCATATCTAGCCACGTCACCAGCTTGGAGACGAGTCCGCAACAAATCTCTGCCTGTAAAACTAGTATCAAAGTTTAACCTAACCCGATTACTGAAAGTGGCTTGGGAATTACCTTGATCCTCATCGCCAAAAGCATTTGAGGTACCAAAAATCACTTCACCCTTCAGTTTGGTAGTAGTAGAGAACTGATGGTCTTCCAAGAAAGATACCCGTCCTTCGAGACTATCTACCCGTCCATTAAGAGCAACCAATTCTGCTTCAAACTCTTGCATAAGCCTGCTGAGAGTGTCAATATCCTCTCTTAATACGGCTTCAGAAGCAGCAATGAGCCGTTCAATTTGATTCAAACAAGCATTTAAACCAGCAGCGAATTCATAACGGCTGAGAGCTCGGTTTCCACGGTAGGTTTGATTGGGATAACCAACAATACAACCGTAGCGATCTACTAAGCTTCGTAGTGCTTCATAAGCCCAACTGGCGGGAGATACGTCTCTAAGTTGGTTGACGTTAGTTACCTGAGACAGGGGTTTTTTCTTTTTCTTCTTAGCGCCTCGGTAATCATCAATTTGATCTAAAGTCGCGTCAATATTGTCAATATTATTGACTTCATTTGTAGGTAAAGACTGTGCCAAGGTCACATTAGTAGCAACTAAAGAACCAGCAATAACTGCGGGGGCTGCTTTGAGCGCACGCCAGAATAGTTTAGACATATTAACTTTTCCTCACACCAAAATAGTTATTTTACAGATCTTAATATTAAGTATGACCAAAGAGCAAGCAGAAACTGCTTTAACTTGAGGCACAGATGGCAAACCAAGTTAGTCGCTTCAGGATGTCCTTAGTTTCTGGCAGTTAGTCAGAACTCAACATTGATTTTTACTTAGAGTATTAGAGTTATAGTTTCGGATAATTTTACTCTCTACGGTATACAGTATAGATCAATGTTTAAAAAAAATAGCTAGTTTTTTTAGATTAAAATTAACATTTCTTTGTTATTTCTTCGTTACTTGAGAAATGCTACATATAGGAGGAGTTGGGAACAAGGAAAAAGCAAATGACTCAATCACAAATATTATCCTTTGGTTCTTGGAAGTCTCCTATTACCTCAGACCTAATTGTCTCTCAAACTGTAGGCTTAGGAAGTGTAACCAGCGAGGGGTTCGCTCCTGGTAGTAGCGGTCTCGGCTCTGCCGAGGCACTGGGTGACCGCCATAAGATTTATTGGCTGGAATTGAGACCACAAGAGAAAGGAAGAAGTGTTTTAGTCAGATTAAATAGTGATGGTACGACAACTGATATCACGCCTGAACTTTTTAGTGTCAAAACTCGCGTTCATGAGTATGGTGGTGGAGCTTACCTAATTAAGGATGATATTGTCTATTTCAGTAATAAAAGTGATGATCGAGTTTATCGACAGGTCGTAGGAAAAACACCTGAACCGTTGACCTCAGAATCTTTAAGACGTTACGCAGATTTTATTCTTGATGAAACCAGAGACCGCTTGATCTGTGCCTGTGAAGACCATACCATTCCTGAGCAAGAACCAGTTAATAGTATTATTGCCATAGCTTTAGCTACAGGAGAAATTACTACTCTGGTAGAAGGTAGTGATTTTTATACCTCTCCCCGTTTGAGTCCCGATGGTCAGTATTTAGCTTTTATCAGTTGGGATCATCCGAATATGCCTTGGGATAGTAGCTATTTATGGCTAATGAATCTCGAATCTGGCTCAAAAGAATTAGTTGCAGGGGGTACAAGGGAATCTATTTGTGAACCAAAATGGTCGCCAGAAGGAAAGTTATATTTTTCCAGCGATCGCTCCGTGCCTCGGCAAAGCCGAGATCGCACTAACTGGTGGAATCTCTATTGTCGTAATCATGACGGGATGATTGAGTGTCTCCATCAGATGCCAGCAGAGTTTGCTTATCCTCATTGGGTTTTTGGTTTATCCACTTATAGTTTTGTCGGGGACAATAATATAGTATGTGCCTATTCCCAAAATGGTCGTTGGTATTTGGGGATAATTGACCGCGAGAGAGGCTCCCTAGCTCGCGGTGTTGACACTAATATTAAGCAGTTTCGCCCCATAAAAACTCCCTATACCAATATTTCCTCTGTGCAAACTACCTCAGAGGGAGAAGTGTTATTTATTGGGGGATGTCCTACCCAACCTACGGCGGTAATTAAATTAAATCTTGAGACGGAAACCTGCACAATTCTTAAAAAAGCAGCAGACTTAAACATCGATCCTGATTATTTTTCCCAGCCTGAAGCGATCGCCTTTCCCACAGAAAACGGTCTTACAGCTTATGGTTGGTATTATCCACCCCAAAATCCCGATTATGAACCTCCCAAAGGCGAATTACCACCATTAATTGTCAAAAGTCATGGAGGACCTACTGCTGCTGCATCAGTTAACCTCAATCTTAGAATACAGTATTGGACGAGTCGCGGTTTTGCTTATGTCGATGTTAACTACGGCGGTAGTATTGGTTATGGTCGTCAATATCGTGAAAGATTAGAAAATAACTGGGGTATTGTAGATGTAGATGATTGCGTTAATGCTGCTAAATATTTAGTAAAACAAAGGAAAGCCGACGAAAATCGCCTAGTTATTTCTGGTAGTAGCGCAGGGGGTTATACTACCTTGGCTGCTTTAACTTTTCGGGATATATTTAAAGCTGGGGCTAGTTACTATGGTATTAGTGATTTAGAAACCATAGCCAAAGATACCCACAAATTTGAGTCTCGCTACTTCGATCATTTGATTGGGAAATATCCTGAAACCAAAGAGATTTATCAACAGCGATCGCCAATAAACTTCACAGAAAAGTTATCCTGTCCTGTAATCTTTTTTCAAGGTTTAGAAGATAAAGTTGTCCCTCCCAATCAAGCCAAAGTGATGTTTGAAGCTATTAAAAATAAAGGACTACCCGTAGCATATATTGTCTTTGAAGACGAAGGACATGGTTTCCGCCAAGGAGCTAATATTAAAAAAGCTCTAGAAAGCGAATTTTACTTTTATGCACAATTGTTCGGATTTCAACCAGCAGATCAACTAGAACCTATAGAAATTATTAATAGAAATTATTAATAGTTAATTCAATAGTTGTGACCAGGGAATTTTAAAAGGTTGGGTTTGAGGGATTTTAGCGGCTACAAAAAAGTTAGTCAAAGTTGGTCAGCCTTATTCAAATGGATAAGTTTTAGCCAGAGGTTATTGCCCGCCGACCGCCCCGATTGTAAGGGGTGAGTGTGTCA
>JASJEK010000346.1 GCA_030064915.1 Xenococcaceae cyanobacterium MO_234.B1 | reverse complement strand
AAAGCTGCGTTTTTATCCCTCAAATTCAATGAGTTACAGCTTGGACAAGTCCATTCTCTAATCTCAAGAGGTAACTTGTCTAAAACGTGACCGCATGGATTACAACGCTTTGAAGATGGTTTCCATCTGTCGATTGCGCCAATCTTACGATCATGCCATTTAGCTTTATATTCTAGCTGGCGCAAAAACTCGCCCCAACCACAATCAGCTATGGCTTTGGCTAATTTATGATTAGCCATCATGTTTTTTACTGCTAGAGTTTCAGTATAGATAGCTTGGCTTTCACTAACTAATTTTGTACTCAACTTGTGTAAAAAATCCTTTCGGCAATCGGCTATCTTGGCGTGAAGCTTTGCCACTTTTAATCTTGCCTTATGCCTATTGTTTGAACCTTTTTCTTTCTTGGCTAATCTGCGTTGTAGAGTTTTTAGTCTAGTTTGATATTTTTGATAATGCTTGGGGTTTCCTGAAGCAAAACCATTAGAGCAAACCACTACATCTTTGATGCCTAAGTCAATCCCAATTTCATCACGAGCCCGACCCCATTGTTCTAATTCTTCTTCGACTAAGAATGAGACAAAGTATCTGTTACTTGGGCAAAGCGAGATAGTTACGCTCTTGGGTTCACCCGTAAAATATCTACTCCACTTAATTTTTAATGGTTGAGACATTTTAGCCAAGGTTAATTTCCCATCAACCCACTTAAAAGCATTAGGTGCATAATGGGCTGATTGACGATTACTCTTTTTCTTAAACTTAGGATATTTAGTTTTACCTTTGAAGAAGTTCTGAAAAGCAGTGTTTAAATGCCTCAATCCTTGCTGTAATGGGACAGATGAGACAGCTTTTAACCAAGCTTTATCAGGGTCTTTCTTCAACTTGGTTAAAGCATTAGATGTATCAGTATAGCTAAGAGATACATTGTCCTGGTAGTAACTATTCGTCCTTAAAGACAATGCCCAATTGTAAATAAACCGAGTACAACCAAACGTTTGCGCCAGTTCTAATCGCTGTGCTGAAGTCGGGTAAAATCTGTACTTAAATCCTCTGAGCTGTTTCATGGTAGCATTTTACCATCGCCAAGGTATCTTTGTAAAGCACAAACTTTGCCCGTGATTCATCCCTCCACGAGACGTGGGGGTCTTCTCACGGAAGACAGATAAAATTAACTATTACCTTCTATCTACGTCTGCAAGAGCGATCTGTGATCGCCCCTACAGTTTAATAATTATGTCTTAATAATTATGTCCTAATCAAACGTCTATTCCTCTTCCCAATTACGGTTACTGAGGGAAACTCCTTCATTTTGAGTTACTAGATCGATCTGTTGTCGGTAATAGTCAACGCTTTTCACTTCTACTTCCACGCGATCGCCTAAACGGTAAGCAGTACGATTCTTTCTTCCTACCAGACAACTGTGACGGGAACGATATTCATACCAGTCATCCTTGAGGGAACTGACATGAACCAACCCTTCGACTAACATGTCTTCAATTTGTACAAAGAAGCCATAGGATTGAACCCCTACTATCAGACCTTCAAATACTTTACCAGTGCGCTCTTTCATTTTTTCGGCTTTTTTCAAACCTTCCAAATCGCTTTCTGCGTCTTCTGCTACTTTTTCGCGATCGTTGAGGCGAGGTAAGATAGCGTGAAGTTCAATATCGAGTTGTTCCTGCATCGCAGGGGGTAAAACATTCCAGCCTATTTCCCCATAACAACTACTACTCCCCAAATCTACTTTATTTTTAGCACGGCTATGACGGCGATCACGTCCAAATTCAAAAACGGTTTTGAGAATGCGCTGTACCATTAAGTCAATATATCTTTGCCCTGGGGAAACACAGTGAGTATAACCATCGCTATAAGCCAACCCAAAGTGTTCTCCAGGTTTAGTAATATACTTGGGGGGTTTTAGTGTGTCTTGCAGTAGATAGTTCAGCACCATCTTTTCCGAAGAAGTTGCGAACTGCTGAGTCAGTAATTGATAGTCTTGGGGTGTCACATCTCCTTCTGGGTCTAAGTCTAATTCCAATCCCAAATTGCTGCTGAGTTTAAGTAAGTCTTCTAATTCATCTACATCTGGTTCGGGTTGAATACAATAGATTCCTGGAACACCCCAAGCTTGGAGACTATCAGCAACTACTTTTCCTGCGAGGAGTATTAACTCTGTTAATAAAGACCTAACAGGGAGATTAGAGGGGGTTAAGATAGCTCCTAAACGACCTTCATCTTGAAATAAACTGCTAAATTCAGGAGTAGTAATTTCAAAACCGCCTCTTTGTAATCTTTGAGCCTTTACTAGGGGACTTAGGGTAAAAAATAGGTCATTGAGTACTTTGGCAGTGGGTGCTAGTTTGTCACTAACTTGGTCTGGTTCTCCTAGGATATTTTGTACTTCTTGGTAGGTCAAATAATGATCGACGGAAACCGCAGAAGGTCTAATTTCAGATTCTACTATTTCACCTTGGTCGTTAATTGTAATCAGAACTGAAATAGTGAGGCGATTTTTTCCTGGTTCTAAGGAACAAATCTTACTGACTCTGGGAGGAAACAGGGGAATGATTTGCTTTTGTAAATTGATCGCTGTTCCTCTTCTTCTAGAAACTCGGTCTAAAAGGGTATCTTGTTCGATATAGTGAGCAACATCTGCAATATGAATTCCTAATTGCCAATTTCCTTCAGGAGTTGGCTCTAAAGTAAGAGCATTTTCAATCCAAGAGTTTTCGGTTAATTTTGCTTCTGAACCAATAGCTATGGTGAGTTTATCCCTTAAATCTAGTCGGCGTTTAATTTCTGCTGCTGCAACTCTTGCTGGTAACGAGGCTGCGGAGTCGATTTCATTGGCTTTAAACTCGTGAGGAAGATCGTGTTTACAAGAGACAATATCCACATCAGAAGCTTCTTCTGCATCACTTCCTAAAATTTTAGTTACTTTCCCCAGAGGCGGTTTTTGAGCAATAGGATAGCGCATTACAGAAACATGAACTAAATGTTCTATTGCATCTGCTAGATTTGTCCCGTTTTGTAGTAGATCCAGTTCAAATAATAAGCGGTCGTCAAGGGGAATTGCACGATAACCATTTTCCGAATCAGCTACTGTGGCGAGTAAAGAAGGGTTGGCTCTTTCTAAAATTAACTTAACTTCTCCTTCGGGAGAGCGACGACGACTACCTTCTTTAATAGTTTTAACTAAGACGCGATCGCCATTCCAGGCATTACTGAGATGACTTTCTCTGATGTAGATATCTTCCGCATTTTCTTCGTCTTGAATGGCAAAGCAAAAGCCTTTACTGGAGCAGCGTAATTTAGCTTCAACCACATCTTCTGGATAAATTCGACGATATTTACCTCTTTCTTTGGCTAAAACAGAGATTTTTTCCAAGGCATCTAGTATAAGCTCCAGTTTTTGGATACTTTCTTCATCTTCACAGCCTAGTTTTTTCTCCAGATTTTTTTTAGCAACTAATTTGTCTTCCACAAATTGAGCTAGTAGTGTGGCGATTGAAAATTCCATTAACAGTAATCCTTTTCGGTATATGTATATGTGAACCTCACAAAGTATGTAAAGAGAAATGGGTGGTGAGGGTTTAGACCAGCAAAGCTATGCTAGTCTGACAGGAAAGCTGACCTTCAAGAACCAAACAATTATAATCTTGCAGTTAGTAGTTTCCGATGGTAATCACGGAAAACCATAGTAGTACCAAATTTGAGATAAAGAGGTTATCATACCATGAATAACTCTCCTGGGATTAATAGTACTCGGAGTAAACTTTATACTTCTGTTGAGCCGTAGGAGATGTTTCGCAGCTAGTATTTCAGAAGTTATTTTTACTCTTGGTATAGAGGAGTATTACTAACCTGATTTTGTTGTTTCCTGTTGCTATGCAACTTACTGCTACTTTAGAAAACAATTGAATTATCGAGGATGTTTTAAGCTAAAGATTGGCAGTAAGTTGACAACTATCCTGTATACTATTGTAATTTTTCTCAGGCTATTGGCAAATTTCTGGGCGTTTTTCCCTTAAAGTAGTTAATTAGTATTAATAAAAAACAGTACAATCGCTCTTATGTTGACCCAATTTCGTCATCACTATCCCCAGGGAAGTCTAATTAGTGAATTAATTAATATCGATCGGGGATTATATCTGGTTCGAGTTTCCATTGAAGCAAACGGCGTTACCCTCGCTACTGGTTTAGCTGGTGCTGATACAATTGAACTGGCTGAAGACCGCGCTAGAGAAAGAGCGATCGCAGCTTTGGGACTAGAGAAATTGCCATTGCATCATAATCAAAGTGACAAGGAGACAAGGAGACTGGGAGATGATGAGGAGAGAAACAAAACTTCTCACACTGTACAGAGTTCCTCAGTAACTCAACCAACTCCAGAAATTAAAGCACCACAACCGATTCCTTCTCCTGTAGAATCAGAGAACCATCAACCAGACTTTACTAATACTTCTTCTACAGAAGTACTTACTAAAGAAGTACTTACTAAAGAAGTACTTACAGAATCTAATGGTGAAAAACCCGCTTTAGAGTCTCAAGAGTATCCCAGAAATATTTTCGATCAACCAATAGTAGAAAGTTCAGCTTCTCCCGAATCTCCCTCTGATTCCGAAGCAGAATCTTCTCCTCCAGTGCAAATTGATTTTAATGAAATCAGACATAAAATCGATCTGGAAATGAAACGTTTAAACTGGACAAAAGAACAAGGGAGAGATTATCTCTTAAGTACCTATGGTAAGCGATCGCGTCTGCACCTTCTAGATGATGAGTTGTTTGAATTTCTCCACTATCTAGAAACCCTCCCTAATTCATAATTTTTCCCTAATTTCTTAATGTTCCCAATATTGTTTTTTTTGATTACAAACCAATATATCAAAACAGTAAAATCAAAAATAAAACCAATTTTGGGACAACAAACAATCTTGAGATGTACAAGGGTGTACAAGATATTGATTAGCAAAGTCACATTTCTGTATTATTATAATCAATTCATTTGGTATATCTCTAGTGAATCAAAATATTTTTATGGATGAACAAGAAAGAGAACAAAATAAAAGAATCAATCACCATCAACGTCTGATTAATGATTTAAGAGAAAGGCTCAAAACTGTAGAAGTAGATGTTGAACCTGACGGTAGAATCAGCGAAGCATTTGAACAAATAGAACAACATTTAGAACGTCACGATAAAAAGTGTTACTGTCACGAAGTTTTCGCCACCCCCAAAATGTCGATCGCAGAATGCTTATGAGACAAAACTTTCAGAAAGGGACTGAGCGGGGTGGCGAAAAACTAAGGACACTAACGAATATTTTGGCAAGAGTTCTATTGATTTATTCATAACAGACGCTATTATTTCATCTTATCTGCACTTAGATGAAGCATCCATACTAATTTTCTTAATGAACCTAAAGCTAATATAGGCTTCAAAGGTCTTAGAAATTTTTTCCAGCTTGGATATGACGAATTTATTACGAAAGCGTAACAGCTTAGCTTGTCAATGCCTCTCCTTTATCAAGTTGGAGGTTATGTCAGCTCAGACCCATTTACATTCAGTAGAGCCCCCAACAGGCGATCGCTTAAGAGCTTAAGCGATCGCCATTAGATGAAGAACCAACAATTGAGGAAATATTAGGTACATCAAATAAGCTGCGATAAATCCAGCAATAATGATCGATAAAGCCCACTGTCTCAGCAGCATCTCTTGGGGGAGTTACCATAGTTTAGGATTCTTTTGTTTGTGATTAACTCCTTACTTTATACCCTAAAGTAACAAAAGAGGGATAAGACCTTTTTTTAAGGTGTTTCAGCGGAAAACTTAGGAAACAATCTTCTTAAAATTGATGTTAAAAAAAATCAATAAAATAACGATCACTTTTCTTGGTGCAGCATTCTTGAATACAGGAGTAAGCACTCGCGCTGTTGCTGTTAATTTTACTCCTGAACCTTTGTATGATGAGACTGGGGTATACAGTACTAATATACCGAACAGCAACGGTACGCTAGATGAGACTGATATTTACTATCCTGTTTTATCAAGTTCAAATACTGATTCTTTGCCTGTTGTTTTATTTTTACAAGGAGCGAATATAGACAAATCTTTGTATTCTAATTATGCCAATATTGCTGCTAGTTACGGCTTTATCGTTGTCGTACCAAACCACTTCCAATTTATTCCACAATTAGGTACGGATTTTCTTTTGCCGGAAACATCACAAATCGAAAATTTTATCAATTTTATAGATCTAGAAAATTCTAATTCCAATTCCCCAATTGAAAATAGCTTTGATACTAACAAATTAGCTTTGTCAGGGCATTCAGCGGGGGGCAGTGTAGGCTTAACTGGAATTGGCGGAACTTGTTTAACTCTTTTTTGCAACGAGCCATTTTTACTGTCAGAAAAAATTAAGGCGGGAGCTTTCTACGGTACGCAGCTGCCAGATTTGTCAACTGGAGATCTTTTGAGTGCAGATATTGTCCCAACGAACAATGAACACGTCCCTATTGCCTTAATACATGGAGAGCGAGATGGAGCCATACCCATTGAAAGAGGTCGAAAAACTTTTGAATTAATAAAAGCTCCTCCCAAAGCTTTTATTACTGTTGAAGGTGCTAATCATCGAGGTATAGCTAACGAAGACAATCCTGGAGATCCTATGAGACCGACTTTAGCACAAGAGATAGCAACAGAAACGATCGCTCGGTGGAATGGGCTTTTTCTTCGTGCCACCGTTCTTGACGCTCCAGATGCTTTTGATTATGTTTTTAATACAGGTGACGGTCAAGATCCAAACGTTACTGTCATTAGCGAAAAAAAATCTGTGACCGAACCTGCTTCTACATTAGGTATCTTGGCTGTTGGAGTCTTTGCAGTCTTTTTTGTCAAAAAACGATGGGTGACAAGTTAAGCATAGCTCTCTCAATATATTGAGCGTTCGCAAAAAACTCGCTCCTCAAAGACAAGTTATTCAATCATCTGTCCTAAAAGGGTGTAAATCGTCAATGCCAATCACAGCAAGGAGTTGAAAGCTTAGTAAAGATTAATGAACAATACCTTGACAAAATATACTTTGCTTTAACTTGTGACAAATGGGATAAACCTGACCCAGTATTTCAAGCTGATTTCCAAGAAGATAAGCTTGAGTCTTGTAAGTTACATCCATAATGTTATTAACCTAGACTAACCTATAGAAGTGTTATTGACATTCCATAGACATGCCGAATATAGGATTTTCACAGTTTTTCGATGTATCCCCAAACACTAGACTTCGTAGCATTAGTCAGGGAAAAGGGGCGCGAAGGGGGGGAGACAGATCCTATTAGTTGACTCTCATGACTCAAAAGTTAACTTAAAATCTCCCCCCTTCGCGCGGGGAACGTAAAAAGAACCTCCTCCGAGGAGACTTAATATATCCAGGTATTGAGACAAAAATTCATTGGTTTTGTTCAAAGCGTCTCCAGGGCGTGCCCATAACCAGACCAAGATTGATGGGAATGGGTGCAACAGGTCTAGAGAATTGAGAGAAGCCAGATTTGGGGGATAAAGGAGCTGATCTGAGTCGTGCCAAGGGGGATGACAGGGTTGGGGACAGCATGGGCTCCAGGTTAATTACCAAAAAGGTAAGAAGCCAAAAGCTATATAGAGAAAGGAATAGAGAGAAGTTGATTAGAAGTTGTCCCCCCAGGCGTAAAAAAGAGAAGTAAAAGTTAAAGATCAAAAACTAAGCTGAGATAGAAAT
>JASJEK010000086.1 GCA_030064915.1 Xenococcaceae cyanobacterium MO_234.B1 | reverse complement strand
CCCAGAAGCAGTAATAGTTGCTCCTTCTAACAGAATATCTCCTCCAACTAGAGCTAGAGTAGAGGCAGAACCAATAGTCAACCCTTGACCGTTAAGATTTGATTGATTAACAATTGTTCCTGGGGGTTGCTCAAATCCCAAACCGATTGGAGTGGAAATCGTTAGTAAAGGTACCCCGTGAACATTGGTAGTAGCAAATTTATTTCCGTCAGCAAAATGAATACTGTTAGCAGAAGTAGCGAGAAAAGAACCATTTACATTCAGGCTAGAGTTTGGACCGAAAATAATTCCATTAGGATTTAGTAGAAAAAGATCGGCAGAACCCAATACTCCCAGAGTTCCCAAAATTTCCGAAAGGTTATTGCCTGTGACGCGACTGAAGATATGGGCAATTCCTTCAGGATTACTAAAATTAACTGTCTGTCCTTCATTGACATTGAATTCTTGAAAGCTGTGAAATAAATTTGCCCCTCGAATTGCACCACCATCTATTTGTTGAGTATTAGAGTCAAGGGAATTGATTTGAGAACTTTCGTTTCCTAAAGTGTCGTCGGAAATTATTTGTGCCAAAGTAGTATTGGCAGTTACTATTGAACTGAAAAAAAGACCTACTGTTAGAGTTGGCAAAAGATGAGGGGAAGATGTTGTTCGTTTCATGACGATTCTGTTTGCTACTACCTCCCAATATTTTAGGATGGTCATATTGTTTTGATTTAAGTAGCAATTTTGATTTAACTAGCAATATTGTAAGGTGGGCAATGCCCACCCTACCTTCTAGGTTCCAAAATTATAGGGTAGTTAGCAACCACCCTATGTAAAAAAAACCTATGTAAAAAAAAATCAGCTAATTTATGATAAATTTGCGTCTAAGCTTATTTTTCAGTGGAAAATTAACAGAAGCAATCTCTAGAAGGGTCATGAGGACAAGGAGAACACCAATTCAAAGTCAATGCAACTTCTTTATCCAAATTTTGATCGGGTTTAAAAGTAATAGTTACAGTTTCTTTGTCTTTTAAGTTTGACAAACCTATTTTTTCCATAAAGCCGTCTTGAACTTCTGCTTCATTGAATAAATCTCTAACTGCTGTTTTCAGGTCTTTATCAGATTTTTCCGTTGCTACAGAAGTTGGCATCCCAGGAAACTTCTTGGTCTCAACCTCTTTCCCCCCAAACTTGAAACTCACTGTCATTGGTTCGGTAGAAGGAATACCATACTTTTGTAAAGTTTTTCTCATGCTAGATAGCACGTCTGTTTTGGCTAAGGCTTCGGTCAAAATTTCTTGTTCTTTCATTTGGTGAATTTTGCTAATTAGAAGACTTCCAAATAAATACTTAGGTTGAACATAGGGATTTTATGCAGAGTTTGGCTATTTGTAATATTTATAAATTAGTACTTTAGTATTGAAAAGAGGGGAATTTTGTCCCCCCTCACGAAAAAACTCTCGATTCCAAACCTATAGCTGGTAAAGACTGTCCTACTTTGTCCAATATTTCTCTCGGGGTAAATGTAGGGCAATTTATGACTATATTACGGGAAAGTGCTTTATACGCTCCTACCTTTGATAAAAAACTCTCCCGAATGTGTGAGCGCAACTTTAGTAATCCTAATTTCCCGACTAAGCATCTACTCAAAGATACAGACTTATTTTTAACTCAGGCTGAGGAACTAGGTTTAGATGTTAGTAGTCTCCAAGGAATACGTCAGATCATCCAAAAAGCGATCGCTTTAGGCTTAGAAAATGAGGACTATTCCGCTATTTATTCCGCCATTAATCCTGAATAACTAGAGATTAGGACATCATATTAAATGATAGGGGCGATTCGCCCACAGAGGGAGCGAACCTGACTTGCCAAAATTAAGGCTAACAAGAGCGAGAAATAGCAAATACAAGATCATCAAATTTTGGTTCGATTTGATGATAAATTCTGTAGTTGTATATTTATATTGAGATTTTTTTTAATTTGTTATGCGTATTGCCTTATTTACAGAGACTTTTTTACCGAAAGTAGATGGCATTGTAACTCGCTTACGCCATACAATAGAGCATCTGGAACGAAATGGCGATCGCGTTTTAGTAGTAGCCCCCGATGGCGGTTTAACTGAGTATGAAGGAGCAAAAGTACACGGAATTCCTGGTTTACCTCTTCCTCTGTACCCAGAATTAAAATTAGCCTTCCCTCCTGTGGGAACCAAAGAAGTTATTGAAAAATTTAATCCCGATCTCATTCACGTAGTTAATCCAGCCGTATTGGGTGTAGGGGGAATATATTACGCCAAAACTATGAATATTCCCCTAGTTGCTTCCTATCACACCCACTTACCCCAATATCTGCAACATTACGGCTTAAGTGCGTTAGAAGGAGTGCTGTGGGAATTGCTCAAAGCAGCCCATAACCAAGCCAAACTAAACCTCTGTACCTCAACTGCAATGGTAGAGGAACTCGTAAACCACAGGATCGAAAGAGTTGATTTGTGGCAACGAGGAGTAGATACAGAGATGTTCCAACCCCATCTAGCTTCTGCTCAAATGCGATCGCGCTTATCTCAAGGAAATCCTGATAGTCCTTTACTACTATATGTGGGTCGTGTTTCTGCGGAAAAACAAATCGATCAAATAAAACCAGTCTTAGAAGCTATCCCCGAAGCCCGTCTGGCGATCGTGGGAGATGGTCCAAACCGAGAGGCTTTAGAGGCACATTTTGCAGGAACAAATACTCATTTTGTGGGTTATCTACAAGGTTTAGAATTAGCTTCTGCTTATGCCTCAGGGGATGCTTTTATTTTCCCCTCTCGTACCGAGACTTTAGGATTAGTATTATTAGAAGCAATGGCAGCAGGTTGTCCTGTAGTAGCAGCAAACTCTGGTGGTATTCCCGATATTGTAACTGATGGAGAAAATGGCTACTTATTCGATGTCAATGATCCTGATGGCGCAATTACAGCTACCAAACGGTTATTAGATGCTACAGCAGAAAGAGAACAATTAAGAATTAATGCTCGTAAAGAGGCAGAAAAATGGGGCTGGGCTGCTGCTACTAGACAGTTACAGAGTTATTATCGCGAAGTTATCAGTGCGGAATATTTAACCCCTGCTGCTTGATAAACATGAGGCGCGGAGTTGGGAGTTGGGAGTTACATGACTTTTTGTCCTATCACCTACTCCCTCTCTTGGTGCGCGCTCCTTCAAACCCTAATTAGTTAATGTATATTTAGATACAGAACTTAAAATCAAATCAGTAATATCTTCGCAAAAGTTTTTTGTTTTTAAACTAAAGCAATACATCTATAAAATCAGCAAAATATAGTTAAAAAAATTAACTAAAAAGTACGTCTCAATTCAAAGAGATGTAAATATACTGAAATGTAAGGCAAAATACAAATTGCCTAAAATTAAATCACAGCAAAATTAACCCATTAACAATAACTATGACTACTGCTTTAGGTAAAGACCGAAGTGAGAGTTTGTGGGAGCGTTTTTGTCAGTGGATTACTAGTACCAACAATCGTATTTATGTAGGTTGGTTTGGTGTATTAATGATTCCCTGCTTGCTCGCTGCAACTATCTGTTTCATTATTGCCTTCATTGCTGCTCCTCCCGTTGACATCGACGGAATTCGCGAACCCGTAGCCGGCTCTCTTCTTTATGGCAACAACATCATTTCTGGTGCAGTTGTTCCTTCTTCTAACGCCATTGGCTTGCACTTTTATCCTATTTGGGAAGCTGCTTCCCTTGATGAGTGGTTATACAACGGTGGCCCTTATCAGCTAGTAGTATTCCACTTCTTAATTGGAGTATTCTGCTGGATGGGTCGTCAGTGGGAACTCTCTTTCCGCTTAGGAATGCGCCCCTGGATTTGTGTAGCATACAGCGCACCTGTATCCGCAGCTACAGCAGTATTCCTCATTTACCCTCTCGGACAAGGTTCTTTCTCTGATGGTATGCCTTTGGGAATCAGTGGCACATTCAACTTTATGTTGGTATTCCAAGCTGAACATAATATCCTGATGCACCCCTTCCATATGTTAGGAGTAGCTGGTGTATTTGGTGGCGCACTATTCTCCGCAATGCACGGAAGCTTAGTAACTTCTTCCTTAGTACGGGAAACCACTGAAACTGAATCTCAAAACTACGGTTACAAATTCGGTCAAGAAGAAGAAACCTACAACATCGTAGCTGCTCACGGTTATTTCGGCAGATTGATCTTCCAATACGCATCCTTCAACAACAGCCGTTCCTTACACTTCTTCTTAGGAGCATGGCCTGTAATCGGAATCTGGTTTACTGCAATGGGGATTTCCACCATGGCATTCAACCTCAATGGCTTCAACTTCAACCAATCTATTCTCGATTCTCAAGGTCGTGTAGTAAACACTTGGGCAGATGTGTTAAACCGTGCTAACCTCGGTTTTGAAGTAATGCACGAGCGTAATGCTCACAACTTCCCCTTAGATTTAGCTAGTGGTGCAGCCACTCCTGTAGCAGTAAGCGCTCCTGCTATTCATGGTTAGGTACAAATATAGGTGGGGTCTGAACTGTACCAAAGTTTTGTTACGGCTTCATTCCTCATTCTAGGTTGCCTGATACCTCATTTCTTTTTGTGAAACGTAAATAAACAAACGCCTCTCCTGAAATACTCAAGAAAGGCGTTTTTTAATTTTTTTATGCTGTGGCTTCGGCAACAGGATAGACGCTAATTTTTTGTTGTCCTCTTTTTCTGTACTCAAATTTCACTACACCTTCAATGAGGGCAAAGAGAGTGTCGTCATTACCACGACCGACATTGTTTCCAGGATGAAACTTAGTACCTCTTTGGCGGACTAGAATGCTACCAGCAGTAACTTGTTGACCGCCATAGCGTTTAACTCCTAATCTTTTAGAGTTTGAGTCACGACCATTACGAGTACTACCTGTTCCTTTCTTATGAGCCATGTTTTCCTCCTAAGTATTTTATAGTTTTGTTTATTCTGCTACCACTTCTACGGGTACTGCTACGGCTGCTTCTTCTGTAGTATCTTCTGTAGTCTCTGCTTCAGAAGCAAGGGCTGAACCACCCATGTTAATAGAATTAACCATGAAACGGGTAAGTTCTTGACGATGTCCCCGTTTTTTACGAGTTTTCTTTTTGGGTTGCATCTTATAAACGATGACTTTTTTGCCACGAAGATGCTGTATTATGGTTCCTTCTACTGTAGCTCCATCAATGTAGGGCTGACCTACGGTGATTTCGTCGTTGTGATTGACCAATAAAACTTTATCTATAGTGTAATCCGAGTCGGGGTCTGCATGGAGTAATTCGATATCGTAAAAGCGACCTGGTTCGACTTTGAGTTGTTTTCCACCAGTTTCGATAATTGCGTAAGTCATAATGATTATTGGAAGTAAAGTTGCCGTACGGGTAGCCAATACCAGTTTTGTTTGGCTTCAAATAAGTTGAGCGCCTGGTAAATTGGAGATGGCATTTGGAGGTTCTAACCCGATCCGAGCAGATTAGACACACGATCTATAATTATCTAGAATTTAATAGTATTTTGTCAAGTTATTTTTGCTGCTAAACCCATAGTGAATGGTGGGAAATGGTATAATTATGTACTTGTACCAAATCGAAAAATGTTTGTGACAGTGTTTGTGACAGTGTTTGTGACAGACCGAAGGTAAGGACGAACAGCCGTTCACTCCTACGAAATATAAAAAATTATATAGCTTAACGCGATCGCTCTTTCTATGGATACAGTCATTAAAAAATACAATATCGTTACTTTTGGATGTCAGATGAACAAGGCGGACTCAGAACGTATGTCTGGCATACTAGATAACATGGGTTTTGAGTGGGTAGAAGAGCCAGAAAAAGCTGATTTAGTTCTCTATAATACCTGCACAATTCGGGATAATGCAGAACAAAAAGTATATTCTTATCTAGGCAGACAAGCCAAACGGAAACATCAGCAACCCGATCTGACTCTAATAGTAGCAGGATGTGTGGCGCAACAGGAAGGAGAAAAGCTATTACGGCGTGTACCTGAGTTAGACTTGGTGATGGGCCCGCAACACGCTAACCGTTTAGAAGATTTATTACAACAGGTATTTGATGGCAATCAGGTAGTTGCTACTGAACCAATACATATCGTAGAAGATATTACTAAACCCCGTCGGGATAGTAAAGTGACAGCTTGGGTAAATATTATATATGGTTGCAACGAACGATGCAGTTATTGTGTTGTACCCAATGTTCGAGGAACAGAACAGTCTCGCACTCCTGAAGCTATTAAAGGGGAAATGGAGGAATTAGGCAGACAGGGATATAAAGAGATTACCCTATTAGGACAAAATATTGATGCTTATGGTCGAGACTTACCAGGAAGTACCCCCGAAGGAAGACACAAACACACCCTAACAGACTTACTCTACTACGTTCACAATATCCCAGGAATTGAGCGCATTCGTTTTGCTACCAGTCATCCTCGTTACTTTACTGAAAGACTAATTAAAGCTTGCAACGAACTTCCCACGGTTTGTGAACATTTCCATATTCCTTTTCAGTCGGGAGATAACGAAATCTTAAAAGGGATGAAGCGCGGTTACACTCACGAAAAGTATCGCCGTATCATTGCTAAGATTCGGGAATATATGCCTGATGCTGCTATTAGTGCTGATGCGATAGTAGGTTTTCCTGGAGAAACGGAAGAACAGTTTGAAAATACCCTCAAGTTAGTAGATGATATTGGTTTCGACCAGTTAAATACTGCTGCTTATTCTCCTCGTCCTGGTACTCCTGCTGCATTATGGGATAATCAATTAAGTGAAAACGTAAAGAGCGATCGCTTACAACGATTAAACCATTTAGTAGGAATAAAAGCAGCAGAACGTTCTGCCCGTTATCAAGACAGAATTGAAGAAGTATTGGTAGAAGATCAAAACCCGAAAAATCCGACTCAAGTAATGGGTAGAACTAGAGGGAATCGTTTGACTTTCTTCCCTGGTAATATTGAGGAGTTAAAAGGGAAAATAGTTAAAGTTAAAATCACTGAGGCTCGCGCTTTTAGCTTAACGGGAGAAGTGGTTTAAACCAGGTTTAAACAGTAATTTTCAACTCAGTGAATGAATTAGTATGTCTGGGAAGCAAATCATTGATTCAACAAAAATAGAAGAATTATATGATCAAGATTATTATTTATGGCTACAGGAAACTAGCAGATTATTAAAGGCTAAAGATTTTGCCAATCTAGATTTGGAAAATTTAATTGAGGAAATAGAAAGCTTGGGTAGAAGTGAACGTAATAAACTGATATCTAGCTTAAGACTTATCTATCAACATTTACTTAAATGGCAATATCAACCAAGTAAAAGAAGCAAAAGCTGGAGTGATACAATCAGTCGAGAAAGGGATAATGTTAGTTACTATATTGAAGATACGCCTAGGTTAAAAAATTTACTGCAAGACACAATACTTTTAACGAAAGCTTATCAACGAGGTAGAAGAGATGCTATAAGAGAAACGGGAATTATCAATTTACCTCAAGATTGTCCTTATTCTATTGAACAAACTTTAGATCATAATTTTTTACCGAATAATTAGAGTAATCAGTAAATTAAGTATTAGAGTTTATAGTTTTTAGCGTCTCTGCTAACTTATCGCCAATTCCTGCAATCCAATTTTCATCTTGCTTAGTGTAACTTCTAGGAGCATTAGCACCTAAAATTAAGACTCCTTTATCCCCTATAGGCTGACAAATAATGCCTTGAGTATTTTCGGGTAAATAATCAAATTCTACTTTCCCTGGATAGAGATTAAGATTTACTAAATATACAGGTTTTTGATTCTTTAAAACTCTTTGTAAGATCGCCCCTGGTGTCACTGTTTCCTTTTTACCTAATACACCTCGGCGCAGTAGGGTTTTGCCATCGTAATAAACTACAAGCGATCGCGTTACAGTATTGGTTAATAAAAGATGAGAAGCCCAAGCTAATTCGGTTTTAACGCTGTCTGGTAATTCTGCTGCTAACTCAAAACCTGATTCTCCAATGAGAGTAACAGTATCAGGCGATCGCGGTTGAATTTGTTGCCATAACACTCCGACTAACAGTAATACTGCACCTTCTATGATGCCCAAAGCATCTGAGCGGGCTTGAGAATCAGTTAAGGATACTGTTAGTAAGCGATTAATTAATAGTAAAGTACCTGCCAATCCCCCAACGGCGATCGGCAACAAACGTAATATTCTATTTGAGTCAGATTGCGCCATCTTAATTGGTTGGTTTTCATTGAACATTGACCATTAAACGTTTATCAGTAAATGACAAATGATAAATGATAAATGATAAATGATTTTAATCTTCCCCTGGTTCTAAAATACGCTGAAACAGATAACCCGTACCTCTAGCAGTCAATATTAGTTCAGGGTTACTAGGGTCATCTTCTAATTTGGCGCGGAGACGAGAAATATGAACATCTACCACACGGGTATCCACATGACGTTCAGGAGTGTAACCCCAAACTTCTTGTAAAATTTCGGAACGGGAAAAAGGTTCACCAGAACGGCTTACCAGTAACTCTAGCAAGCTAAATTCCATCCCTGTAAGACGGATGCGTTCATCTCCTTTATAAACTTGTCGCTTGTTAGTATCAATTTTGATCGAACCAACATGAATCACTCCCGAACTAGGAATACCAGGGGAACCATTCTTGTCGACTCGACGCAAAACTGAACGAATACGAGCTTCTAACTCCTTCGGAGAGAAAGGTTTAACTACATAGTCATCTGCTCCCAATTCTAAACCAGTAATGCGATCTGCTACATCCCCCAAAGCCGTTAACATAATGATGGGGATATCAGATTCTTTGCGTAACTCTTGACAGACACCGTAACCGTCAAGCTTAGGCATCATCACATCTAAAACTACTAAATCTGGTTCGGATACTCGAAAAGTTTCTAAAGCTTCTTCTCCATCCGCAGCAGTAACTACTTCATAACCAATCATGGATAAACGAGTTTCTAAAATACGACGGATACTAGCTTCGTCATCAACTACTAAAATTTTTTCTTTATGAATTTCCAAGTTAATCTACACTCCTTACTTAAGTTAAATTACCGAAGTTTAAGTTAAATTTTTCTTTTCTTAGTATCTAGAGTATCTCTTTCATGCTACCTAATTATTGTGAGCTTCCCCTGAATTCCAGGAATTTGAGTCTTTTTTCAGATTTATTTTATCTTTGAGCACTTTGTCATTCTTTAAGAGTTGTAGATATGGATCGACTATTTTCTTTAGCTTTCTTAACATTTTTTCAAAAATAATCAAATGGCGAAATCAAAACAAATTTACATTTGTAGTAATTGTGGCGCAGAATATAGCCAATGGTTTGGCTTGTGTAAAGAATGTAACGAGTTTGGCACAATTTCTGAAGAACCAGTAGAACTATCTAACGGGGGGTTTAGTCGTGGAGGATGGCAGTCTGGTAATAATACTAATAATAAAATTAACAGTCTGGCAAAGCCTAGAGTATCAGTAAAATTTACCGATATCAATAACGACGAACAAGCGAGGTTTCCTTCAGGTTATAAGGAGTTAGACCGAGTTTTAGGAGGGGGGATTGTTCCTGGTTCTTTAGTACTGATTGGAGGGGATCCTGGTATTGGTAAATCGACTCTTTTGCTACAGGTAGCTAATCAATTATCTATTCGCTTACCTCGTATTCTCTATGTTTCCGCAGAGGAATCGGGACAACAAGTAAAATTACGCGCCTCTCGTTTGGAGGTAGAGGGAACAAATAAGGATTTTCCCGAAACTGAAAATGGTAATGGCAAAAAAGCCTCGATTCCTGATAATTCTCTCTATGTGATGCCAGAAACAGATTTAGAGGAAATATTACGGGAATTAGAATCTTTAAAACCTCAAGTTGCTATTATTGACAGTATTCAAACTTTACACTTTGCTGCTTTAACTTCCGCCCCTGGTTCAGTCGCCCAAGTACGAGAATGTACTTCCGCACTGATGCAAGTAGGAAAAAGGGAAAACATTACCTTACTTATTGTAGGTCATGTTACTAAAGAGGGCGCGATCGCAGGTCCTAGGGTCTTAGAACATTTAGTTGATACAGTACTATATTTTGAAGGCGATCGCTATGCTTCCCATCGTCTGTTGCGTTCGGTAAAAAATCGTTTTGGGGCGACTCACGAAATCGGTATCTTTGAAATGGCAGATAAGGGTTTAGTAGAAGTTGATAATCCTTCAGAGTTATTTCTAGGAAATCGAGACGAACTCGCCCCAGGAACATCTACAGTAGTCGCCTGTGAAGGAACACGCCCTATTGTGGTAGAATTACAAGCCTTAGTAAGTCCCACTAGCTATACATCCCCCCGTCGTTCCACTACTGGCGTGGATCACAACCGCTTACAGCAAATTTTAGCTGTCCTAGAAAAAAGAGTTGGTATTCCCCTATCCAAACTTGATGCTTATATGGCTTCTGCTGGAGGTTTAACTGTGACTGAACCAGCAGCCGATCTAGGTATCGCGATCGCCCTTGTGGCGAGTTTCCGCGATCGCACTGTCGATCCTCGTACTGTGTTAATTGGGGAAGTGGGTTTAGGGGGACAAGTACGCCTAGTATCCCAAATGGAATTGCGTCTTAAAGAAGCAGCCAAACTCGGCTTTAAACGGGCGATCGTGCCTAAAGGGCAAAGTCTCCCTGAAGATATAGGATTAGAAATTATCTATATTTCTAAGGTAATTGATGCTATTATTGCAGCGATTCCTTCGGAACGAAATATTAAAACTGATGTTGATGAGTAATTTCGTGTAAAAGTAGCATATACTACTTAATTATCTGAAATGGCAGACTCTATAGTTACTGATAGTTTTTGTCACAAAAAACAGATGAAGCAAGTACAATATCAGTAAATGCTTCTGCAAATATTATCCAATGGATAGTTGCTGAAAGCATACTAATTGGTGTGACTATATAGTGTCCTAAAACCAACAGATTGAGTTTTGAGTAATCCCATTTTACCAACTCATTAACTTAACATCATTGGTGAAAATTTGACAATAGTGTAATTTTTTTATCTCTTGAAATGAGAAATTTGTGATAAAAACTTAAATTTTTAAGGTTACAAGACTATAAGTTACAATTTTGTTAGCGATGAATCATGTTAATTTTTGTGTAATAAAAATAACATAGTGTTGACTTTTAAGTAAAACTAGATTATTAAGCATTATAATCGCTGTACAATTTATGAATTTAATCAAGAGAGGAAAAAATGGATTCTAAACAAACAACCTCTAAAGTATTAGCAATTGCTTTATTTTTCAGCTTAATGACTATTTTGGGAGGATGTGCAAACACTGGTACTGAAGGTGGAGAAAGCACTGAAGACGGAACTACTACCGAACAACCTACTTCTGAAGAGGAAAATGAAGATACTGAAAAAAAATACTGAAAAAAATTAA